>NZ_JASJVS010000024.1:0-62974 GCF_035019605.1 Undibacterium sp. 5I2
TTTTGGGAGCCAACCAACAGGCGTCGCTCCAGCGCGGCCTCATCGAGGCTCTGTACTGCGGCCCAGTCCAGAGCGGCGGCAGCAGCTAGGCCTACGTACTTGGTAACGACACCCTTGGATAGCCCCAACGCATCGGCGATCTGTTGGTGCGACAGTTTGGCGTCAAGCTTAAGCCGTAATACATCCTTGATTTTACGCATATTGATCCTTGGTGCGGGCACACTTTCTCCAGTCAAAAGGCTAGAAGCGTACCCGGTAGATTGCAAAATGCGTAACACTATTATTGGGCAGTACAACGCCATTCCGGCATCGTGACCGTTGATTCCGGTATCGTGACCGCTGATTCCGCAAAAGGCATGAAATCGGTCACGTTCGCCCGGAATGGGCGGTCACGTTAAAATGGAATGACTGGTCACGATGCCGGAATCACTGGTCACGTTCCTCCGGAATACCCAGGAATCCTTACGGGCAAATAAATTCCCCGGCAAATCGGCGCGTCGAAGGACCTCGGCTAGATTGAGCCCCATATCGGCAATCATTAGTTTCCAGCCAGGCTGGACGAGAAACTCAGTGGCGTATTTCACCTATCAGAGCCCCATCTGCGCCTTGAGCCCACCGATGAAAGTGTCGTCGTCCTGAGACTTGCGATTCGCGATAAACTGCCGCGCGTCCTCACCAGCGGTGTAACGAAGCTGCTTCGTTCCGTCGGTTACTGCGCCAAAGATCACATCAGCCACGAGCTCTGGTGCCGATGCCTGCCGGGCCATGAAGCCAAACGCGGAAAACAGATGTTGCACCGTAGGCTGATATTCAACAATCGACTCGTCATTGCGGAAGTCGAAGGAACGACCGCCAAAATCGGTATGAATCAAGCCTGGTTCAACAATTTTCATTTTGACACCGATGGCTTCGAGTTCGTAGTAGAGGGCTTCAGACAGCCCTTCGACGGCGAATTTTGTACCGTGGTAAAGCGCGCCCAATGGAAATGCCATCTTGCCACCGATGGACGAAATGTTGACAATCGTGCCCGATCGGTGACTACGCATGTGAGGCAGTACCGCTTTGGTAACCGCAAGAAGACCAATGACATTGGTGTCGAACTGACGCCGAATTCTGTCCATGTCGAACGCTTCGAGCGGCCCGTAGGCACCGTACCCGGCATTGTTCAACAATGCATCGATCCGTCCAAAGCGTTCGATACCGCGGGTCATCGCTTGATCGATTGACTCCTTGTCGAGTACGTCAAGGCGCGTGACAAGTGTGTTCTCGAGGGCACTAAGTTCCTTCTCCCGATCAGGATTGCGCATGGTCGCGACGACGTTCCAGCCTTGGGCACAAAAATGTTTAGCGGTCGCTTTACCAATGCCACTGCTCGCACCGGTAATCAAAATGGTTTTGTTCATCTCAGTCTTCTCCAAAAAAACCGCGTGTTAACGGCGAACTGAATTTTAGAATACTATTTATATCTGATAACTGGCAAATGATGCCAATCCACATACATATCGCGTCATATTTGGTCCGCCAATCACACGTGCGAAGATTTTGGACTGCTGATCGGGGTTCAAATCCCTAATCTACGGATTTTTTAGAAACTGCTATCGGGCAACCAAGATTAGAAGGTTTTCGTATGAGATTGCAAACCAACAGTGTTTTTCGCGCATATTCGTAACTAAAAACAGCGAAAATTTATAGTTAGTAACTGTGGGTCCGCGAAAAGATATTTTCTTTGAAAAAAATGCACCAATATTCGGTTTCAAGTCTGTTCTGAAATTTTCATGGATTAGTGCTTGGAACCCTTCTATTGCGTTAGGAGTCCGTTTGTGCTTCGCTGAAAAGACCGAATCCTAATGGTTCGGAGCTCACCATCTGGTTCAGGCCTATGTGGATGACGTTGACCATTTCACCCTGTCTGGCAGCACTGCGGGCCATGTCTGGGGCATTAACAAAAACCCCGCCAAAGCGGGGTTCTGAAACAGGATTTCAGCAACATCAGCCATTACGATGCGAGGATGCGTCTTCTACCAGTTCCATTCCGAAACGACGTTCTACTGACTGGATACGCCAGCCTGACTCGGTTCGCACATAACCGATAACGTCTTCTAGATAGACCATATTGGGCGGCCCGGCATGACGACGGCTTGCGATGAATAGTAGCCAACGCGCATGCGCTCTTTCGCCATCGATCTGGATCACGGGATTGGTATAGCTGTGCATCGCGAAGTCGGTTGCACGGGTTCCCTCTTCTACGCCTACGACAATGGCCTCCAAACCTGCGGCGCGAACTCCCATCATCCGGCTTTGCCAAACGGCATCGGGCGCGAAAATGTCAGAAAGCGCGTTGATATCCACTGCGGCGCCCTCCCAGCCCTGGTTGACTCCAAGGGCATATTGTGCAGTTAGCTCGGCGATACGGCCAGCACCTTCAAGGCAGCCTCGGCGCTGTACAGCTCGCGCTCTACCCGCAAGGCCACGCTGTTGGCGGTTTCGCCCAGCGATCCAAGGGCGGCATCACGTTCGGCATTCTGCAGCAAGTTCAGCGCCATTCCCGAAGCCAGGATGACGGGAACTAAAATCCCGGTGGCCATCATTAAAAGGTAAGCGCGAATGTGCATCCAAAATACTCGGAAGTTGGAACCGAGGGGCTATAAAAGTATTGAAAATCAGCAAGTATAACGGGAAAACGTTGCTGGCACCGCTGGCAACACGCCGGAGCCCGAGACATGTGCATAATGTTTGCCATGCCGAACCGATATTTCAAGCTCGATGCCCACTTCACCGACGTGCGTACCGCTCTGGTCGCGGGTCTGACCACTTTCCTGACAAAGGCCTACATCACCTTCGTCAATCCGACCGTCCTCGGCGGTGCCGGCATGCCCAAAGCGGCCGTCTTCGCCGCGACCTGCCTGGCAGCCGCGCTGGGCAGCGCGAGGCGTAATTAATCAGCGGTTCCCTAGGGACATTGTTCTGCATTGTCTACGATTGTGCTTAACCTACTAAACGCTTCACGCTGTACCGCAGACAATTTTGAAGTGAAATGCTTCGCCACTATGGCTGCATGTATAGGATCTGCCTCCAACCGAAGCACGTCACCATAGTTTGTAATCTTGACAATCGTCCCAGCTGACGTGACCTTTTCACGCTCAACCAAACCTCTTTCTTCCATTCGGTGGAGGTGGTGGGAAAGTCTCGTCCTATCCCATCGCATCGAGTTGGCCAAATCCTGTTGTCGGCACGATGCGCCAGGTGACTCAGCAAGACGAGAAAGTATGCCGTGATCTGCCCCAGAAAGTTGGGTTAAATGCACCAACTCGCGTTCTATAACGAAGTTGATTTTTTCATACGTCTGGCGAAAGCTGCGCCAAAGATCCCGGTCTGCTGTAGCTGAACTTTTCATATGCCCCTATAATTTATGTTGACATGTCTACAGAATTTAGGCATTGTGTAGATACGTCAACATTATATAGGGTTTCATTATGAACGCAATGATCGTTAACGCGGATGCCAGCCCGTCCGCTACGCAAGTAGACCGTCCTGTAGAAACGACGCCGGGAAATTTCCACAACCTTGGGCTTCCTTTTGTTCTGCAGAACCAATCCGGGTTCAACTTTTGGGACGTAAAAACCGGCGACTACTTCATTGAGATGGAAGGTCGATACTATGGTTGGGATAACGCTACAGTTCAGATATCTGAAGTCGGCTGTGGTTATGGTGCACCTTCGCACATGCATAGCGTAGAAGAAATTTTCGTACTAGTCGAGGGGGAAGGCGCTATCGTAATCGATGGTAAAACTTTCCCAATCAAAGCACCATGTGTCGTCCGAGTTCCACCTAATACTCCTCACGCGATCGTCTCGCTGGGCACGGGTCGGATGAAAATGGTCGATTTTTTTCCGACTAATCATTCTGGCGGCGCTCCTAGTGACATGCTTGATCCCTTCGAATACATTAAAACTGGAGGAAATGAGCGAAATGCCATGATCGACAATTTTAAGAAAATTCTTGCTGATTTTGATGCCGACCGGGATGGAAAGCTTTCGAAAGACGAGGCGCCGATCATGTTACGAGATTCCTTTGAAAGGTATGATACCGACGGAGATGGATTTATTACCCTCGACGATGCAAAGACATGGTAGCCTGGAAGGTGGATACTTCCATTGTCGAAAAGCTCGACTCCAAGATCATGATTCCGCTGTTCGCTATTGTGGCAGTGGACGCTATAGGAGCTGGAGTTATATTGCCGTTGCTTCCCTTCTATGCTCTTCATTTCGGATGCACGCCCATCGTATTAGGTATCTTGGTGGCATCATTCGCGTTAAGTCAATTTATCGCGGCACCTTGGATTGGGCAGTTATCCGATCAGCATGGTCGTAAGCCAATACTGCTTGTTAGTCAATGCGGCACATTTTTAAGCCTCATACTTTTAGCATGTGCTAACAATCTTTGGCTCTTATTTATAGCACGCATAATTGATGGAATTACATCTGGAAATATTTCTGTTGCTGCCGCACTAGCAATAGATCATAGCACGCAGCGAACGCGGAAGCAGGCCATTGGGGTTATCAGTGCGGCGATTGGCGTTGGAATGGTGATCGGGCCATCACTCTCCAGCGTTTTGGTGCGTTACTCAATAACCGCTCCAATCTGGGGCGCTGCCTGTCTTTCAGCGTTGAGTTTTTTTACAACTTGGCTGATGCTGAACAAAAATACTTCCCGTCCCTCAAACGTTACGGTTACAAAGGCAGAAATTTCTATTTGGAAGTTCAGAGATATTGCCGGGTTGCCGCAAGTGTTAGCAATACTGGCGGCGTTTTATCTGGTTATGGCGATGTACATTTCACAGGCCGCGCTGTTCTTGAGTTCACGATTTTCCTTTCACAGCCAGCCCTTCGGTCCTAAGGAAATAGGAATCGTCTTTGCTTGTTCTGGTGCAATCAATATATTCGTTCAGTTAGTAGCAATAAAAAAAATCGGAAGAATTATTAACGATAAAATGATCAGCGTCTGGGGCTTTGTATTTTTAGGGTCGGGATTTATTATCCTCGGTACAGCGCAAACTCTAGTCACACTTGCGACGTCAATCATTTTAATCAGTCTAGGTGGATCGGTAATCCGACCTACACTCACCGCGGCTCTAACAAATTTAGTGCCGCGCAGCCAGCAGGGAGCAATTATGGGGCTAAACACTTCAATTATGGCCATGTTTAACGTTTTAGGCCCTCTCATTGCCGGTGTCGCAATAAATCGAGGATGGTACGCTGGCTGGGCATATTCCCTTTTTGCTATTTCAGCATGTGCAACACTATTCATGGTGGGGTTTATCATTAATAGGGTCTGGCCGTTAGCGACGCAATAATTAATTACCTATAGAAACCCCTAACTTTGCAGTTGCCACCTTTGGCATATATCGATAATCGTTAACACACGAAAAAACGTTAAAAGGATGCCATAATCATTGATTTTTATTATTTTAGCCACTTGACCGGATTAACCAAGATAAGTGAAGGCGAGGCCGAGAAATCTTAGTCAAGTCCGCTCAGTGCGGAATACAACCAGTCGGAAAACAAGTGTTTGGCGACAGATCGACAGGCGACACCGGAAGCTTACACGTGAAGGCGTGTGAAGGCGTAAAAAATATGCGGAAAACTATGTCGTCATGAGTTAGCATACGCCAACCACACTGCATAGGTTTTCCGTATATGCTTATCGGGTACATGCGAGTTTCGTCCGAGTCGGACCGTCAAAACACCGATTTGCAGCGCGACGCGCTGCTGGCGGCGGGTGTCGATGCCCGGCACCTGTATGAAGATCGCGCTTCCGGTGCCAAGGATGATCGGCCCGGCTTGGTCCAGGCGCTTGAATTCGTGCGGCCTGGTGACGTGCTCGTTGTCTGGAAGCTAGACCGGCTTGGACGTTCGCTGCCGAACTTGCTCACCATCGTGAACACGCTGAAAGACACACAGGTTGCTTTTCGTTCCCTCACCGAAGGCATGGACACCACGACAGCGTCAGGCGAATTGCTGTTCCATGTGTTCGGCGCGCTCGCCCAGTACGAACGCGGCTTGACCAAGGAGCGCGTGACCGCCGGGCTCGCAGCCGCGCGCCGGCGCGGCCGTGTAGGTGGCCGTCCGCCAGCGATCACCGGTGAGAAGCTGGACTCCATTGTTGCCGCCCTGAACGGTGGCATGTCCAAGGCTGCTGTATGTCGAACCTTCGGAGTCAAGCGCACCACGCTGATTGAAACGATCGCACGAATCGGCGGAACCGGGAAAACGTAACGCATGCCGCGCCGATCCATACTTTCCGCGACGGAGCGGGACAGCCTGCTGGCACTCCCGGAAAGCCAGGACGACCTAATTCAGCATTACAGCTTCACTGAGTCCGATTTGTCCTTGATTCGGCAGCGTCGAGGCGACGCCAACCGGCTCGGCTTCGCCGTTCAGTTGTGCCTGCTGCGCTATCCGGGCTATGCGCTGGCGGTCGACATGCCGGTGCCGGCCCCGATCATCCAGTGGATATCCCGCCAGATACAAAGCGATGCCGCCGCTTGGTCGCAGTATGGCGTGCGCGATCAGACCCGACGCGAACACTTTCAGGAATTGCGCGCCTACCTTAGCCTGTCCGCGTTCGGCCTGCCGGATTTTCGCAAGCTGGCGCATAGCCTTGCAGATCTCGCCATGCAGACCGATAAAGGGTTGGTGCTCGCAGCCCAAGCCTTGGAGACATTACGGCAGCGTAATATCATTCTACCGACTCTGGCGGTGATTGAGCGGGCCTGCGCGGAAGCCGTGACGCGCGCCAACCGCCGCATCTATCGGGCATTACTGGAGCCGCTACAGCCGCATCACCTGCGGGGATTGGATAATCTGCTCAACGTTGCGCCGCACTGTTGGCGCCGACTGAATATTGACCCACCCTGCCGATTGAATATTGACCCAGGGCGAGTTGCTGTTTTGTGAACCAGCAATTGTGGATAAGTCTAACAAACAGTTGGTTTTTAACCTATTCATTTGTCGTGTTACCCAGGTTAAGTAGTTGCGGGGTAGTCACTTCGGGCGTAGCCCGAAGTGACTACCCCGCGCGCAAACTTAACGTGCCTCTTCTTCCTTTTCTGCTTTTCCTCCTCCCTTGCGCCCTTGTTCACGCGATTGAATTCTGACTTTGGCTGCCGAACTGCTGTGATGGAAACGGTAGGATTCGTTACCCGTTTCGACGATATGGCAGTGATGCGTCAGTCGATCCAACAACGCTGTCGTCATCTTGGCATCACCAAATACACTAGACCATTCCGAGAAGCTGAGGTTGGTCGTGATGATCACGCTGGTATGTTCGTACAATTTAGAGAGCAGGTGGAACAGTAACGCACCACCAACCTGGCTGAATGGGAGGTAACCTAGTTCATCCAGAATGACGAGGTCCAAACGACTCATCTGCAGCGCAAGTCGTCCTGCCTTGCCGTCCCGTTTTTCCTTTTCCAGTAGATTGACTAGATCCACGGTCGAATAAAAACGAACCCGTTTTCCTTTTGTGGTAATGCCAGAGACAGCAATGGCCGTAGCAATGTGGGTCTTGCCTGTACCTGGCCCACCAATAAATACCGCGTTCTGTGCTGTGTCCGTAAACGCCAATGTGGCCAGTTGTTTGACCAGCACCTGATCGACACTGGATGAGCTAAAGTCAAATCCGGCCAGATCACGATGTACCGGAAACTTGGCCATGGCCATTTGATGACGTATTGATTTCATGCCGCGCTCTGTAAATTCAGCCTTTAGAAGATGTTCAATAATCCATTGGAGCGGCTCTGTGGGTGTGGTGCCCTGCGTTACCAATTCTGCCCAGGCGCTGGACATGCCGTGCAGGCGTAAGGAATTTAATTCTGCTGTGATGTTGTTCATTATTGCTCTCCCTGTGTGCTGGTTGTGACGTCATCCAGCTCTCGTAAGCTGTCATAGCGCTCAGTATTTGCTACTGGCGCTTCTTTTAATTCCAGACTGGTTTCGACAGTCTCTGATACTGGGCTTCCATCTAATCTGGCCAATACATTCAGAATGTGTTCAGCACTGAGCGCGCCGGATTCGTTGACCAACTCAACCGCAACCAGCACGACATCCAACCCTACAGTCGGCACGGTGGCCAATACTTGCGCCATAATCCGGTCACCGCCTGCATGACGCATCAACCCTTGTTTCAATCGCATCAAAGGCGCTGGCATGTCTGCAAAGGGTGCGCCGTTTCGAAGTGCGCCGGGCTTACGCTGGATTAGAGGGATGTAGTGTTGCCAGTCATAGCAAATCAGCGCACGTTCCGTTAACCGGAGATGACGGGCAACGATGACATCATTGGCGATGACGCTGACGTGGTTGGGATAGAGACGCGTGCTGACCAGTTGACCGGCCAATTCGCAGGGGACGGAGTATCGATTGCGGTGCGCGCTGATCAAGCAGGTTGATGATACACGCGCCAGTTTCTCAACGTAACCGTCAAATGGTGCTGGCATCGGCATCATTTCAGCGCGCTCATGTTCCAGCATTTCTGCCACACTAAACGCATCATGCTCTGGGTGTCGCAACTCACTCCAGAGAGCACGGCAGCGTTCGCCCAGCCAGACATTGAGCTCGGCAAAGGATGAGAATTGACGTTGCTGCGCCTCGATCCAGATTCGCCGTCGGCTGTCTTGCACGTTCTTTTCGACGATGCCTTTCTCCCAACCTGACGCCACATTGCAGAAATCGGAATCAAACAAATAGTGGGCGCACATCACGGCAAAGCGAGCATTGACCGTGCGGCCTTTGCTTTTGTTGACCTTGTCGACGGCCGTCTTCATGTTGTCGTAAATGCCGCGCCGGGGAATGCCACCCAGCGCCGTGAAGGACCGGGTGTGGGCATCAAACAGCATTTCATGGCCCTGGCTGGGATACGCAACCAACCAGAACGCACGGCTGGCGCACAGTTTGAGATGGGACACCTGCATGCGCCGATATACGCCGCCGATGACTAAACCTTCTTCGCTCCAGTCGAACTGAAAGGCTTCACCCAGTTCAAATTTTAATGGCACAAAGGCATGAGGTGCTTTGCCTTCACGGCCGCGCCAGTCACGGATGAAATCGGTGACGCCACTATAACTACCGTCGTAACCTTGGCCCTTGATTTGAGTAAACAGAGCTTTGGCGGTTCGCCGGTCTTGTTTGAGGCGATGTGCATCCGCTTTGAGAGCTTGCTCCAATTCGGCATGATAAGGACTGAGTTTCAGCGGCCCAAGTCCGCGCCGGTAGGATGGAACTGATAATTCACCTTCTGGTTTCCTGAGCCAGGTGCGTATCGTATTGCGCGACAGACCTGTGCGCCTGGAAATTTCATGCAGCGACAGTTTGTCGCGTAAAAACATCCGCCGTATCTTGCCTAACATGTCCATAGTGATCACCTTTTTCTCCCTGCCTAACTATTAGGCAGGGTAAGTAGAACACCTGGGTCAATTTTGAGTCGGCATAACTCCTGTTAGTGGGTCAATTTTCGGTCGGCGGCAACAGGGGTCATGAGCGTGCCAAATGTGCCTGCCGCTGTGGCGGGAGCCTTTCAATTTATTTTAAGGTTGTTCTTCAGTGCCCGTGACCTGCAACTGCATATTTTCTGTAATATTACTTTCGACGGTTGCCGTACAATCCAAAGGCAAACGGTACTTTTAACTTAAAATCAAATTCATCGATCGCGGCTTTGAGTACTTTTAACGGTTTTTGGTGCTGGTAGTTTTCAGCATGTGCAGACTCGACAATCTTTCTGCTGACACCAATGGCGGTCAAAATGTTGGCATCAATATGTCCGACCAACGCCATGTTCAAGATAATGTTGTTGCTGGTCGTTGATATCGATGAAATAAATGTATGCCTGAACGAATGGAATACAAGTTGCGGATCAGATAAATTGATCGAGTCCATATACTCCCCAAATCGCCGAGATGGATTCTTTCCATAATTGGAAGGTGGAATAAGTTCGCCGGTCTTAGCGTCATATTTTGGTTCCTTTTTCAGTTCTGGAAATAGCAATTGTTCGTTGCGTTTGCGCACAGTTTCCACGTAGTCCAGAAATCCACTGTTAATAATTTCCTTGTGCAACGGCACTTTACGTTCCGAGTTATCGTTTTTCATGCGAGGAATATCAAAATACCAGATTCCGTCCTCCTGTTTTATATTCTTGATTTCTAGCGAAGCAAGCTCTTCAAGTCGTGCACCTGTATAAAGGGCAAGAAATGGTAGCCAGTAGTAGTTCGGCTTTAGATTGTTAAAATTGCAATATGTCTCTTTTGAAAATATCTGATCAATTTGCTCGGAGTTGAATGCCAGGTAAGATACTTCTTTTTCGACTTTGGGAAATAGCTTGCCCTCAAATGGATTATAAAATTCGATGCGCTGATTCCAGCCTTGTGCTGTTCTGAATAACTCCGTCAGAGCACCGATTTTTTTGTTGATGGTTTTTTTCTGAATTTGTGTAGCTTGCAGGTGCTTGCGGTACGCCATTACGTCTTGATCTTCAAATTTGTTAACACGTCGATCACCAGCAAATTTCATGAAGTGATGAAACTGAGAACGCTTGTTTCGCCGTGATTTTATCGTCTGATCGGTTATTTCTTCGTCAATATAGGCATCAATCATCGCCGAAAGCAGGGGTAACTCAGTCTGTGCGGGTGCTGGTTGGTTGAGGATTTTTGTGATGATGTTTTGTTCTGTCTGAATCCGTGTTTCTCGCATGGCTCGTTCAGCAGCTTCTATTTTTAGATTTTCCTGTTCTAAAAGCTTCAGAGCAATTTCGTGGTCGCGTTCTTCTTTGCGATAGGCTCTGTACTCGGCGGCATCGGCTGAACTGGTCGTTTCGACCTCGACCGTACCATCGGAATGTGTCTTTTCCTTCCATTGCTTGATGTTATCAATATCGATATTCAAGTCAGACAAGTCAGGTTTGGATGATGCCGATTGTATTGCCATATGTTTTTTTAGATTAAATGTCAGAGCAATAATTCTAGCTCTAGTTGGGTCTTTTGTGCGCAAAGAAAATTTTTGCGACTTACCTTGATGGTAGACGCGGAGATAGAACACGCCGTGGCGTGACACACATAAGTGGTTTATTTTGAGCATGACGGTCTCACTGACCGTCTCACTTGAAGGGTAAAAACCCATCAATTTACATAGCTCTAGTCTATATAAATCAATGGGTTACGGTGAAAATTGGTGGAGTCGGCGGGAATCGAACCCGCGTCCAGAAGCACTCTACAGACAGTTCTACATACTTAGTGCTGCCATTTGATTTAACCCGTACCACGCGGACGCACGCGCTTGGGACAGACGAGTAACCTATTATTTAAGCCCTGACCAAGTTACCCGGCCTGAGACGATTCCATATGAATGTCCTTACTGCTGTTGCCAGCCCACCCTATGGACGAGGTGGTGTAAGGTTAGCCGGTATTACGCGGCTAATGCGTACGAATTATCGTTTGCAGTTGTAAATGTTCAGATTGTATTTACGAGGTAGTCTGGCCTCGGTATGCCCTGCGCTGCTTTGCAACCCCTGTCGAAACCTGGTCGACCCCTAAGCTCTGCTAGTATAGCGCAATTTTGTCAACCGTGTTGTTGCTTTCAGCTTCACAAGCTTGTTCATGCTTGGCGCGTATCAGTTCCAGCAATTCCAGCGGGCTATCGACGATGGCGTCGGCATTCCATTGTCGTGGTGTGGTCGCGCCACAATAGCCCCAGGCGGCGGCGATGCTGGTCATCTCGGCGGCTGCGGCGGCTTCGATGTCGCGCAGGTCATCGCCGACGTACCAACAATCCTTGGCGGCAATGCCAAGCTGTCGCGCAGCTTCGAATAAAGGTGCGGGATGCGGTTTCGGGTGTGCCGTCGTGTCACCGGAAATCACACAGCGTGCTTGTTCAAGCTCAAGCAGGGGAATGAGCGGCTGGGTGAAGCGCATGGCTTTGTTGGTGACGATGCCCCAGGCAATGCCGAGCGAGTCGAGACCGTGCAAGAGTGCCGGGATGTGCTCAAACAATTGGCTGTGCTCGGCAATGGAGGCGGCGTATTGATCGAGAAATTCCATGCGCATCGCTTCATACGTTGGGTCGTCGGGGGTGAGTTGGAAACCGGCCGCGAGCAGGCCGCGTGCACCGGCTGAAGCGTGCGGGCGCAGGCTTTGGTAATGGGCGGGAGGCAGATCGCGGCGTTCGCGCATGACGTTGATGGCGGCGGCCAGGTCGGGCGCGGTATCGGCAAGGGTGCCGTCGAGATCGAATAGTATGGCTTGGGGATTATGCATTGGGCCTTGGTGGTAGGCACGGGCTGTAGCAGCCCGTGCGGGTGGACTCAGAGCGGGCGAGTGCAGGCAATCATGTAATTGACGCTGGTATCTTGGTTGAGGCTGTAGATCTTACTCAGCGGATTGTAGCTCATGCCTTTGATGGCCTGTAATTCCAGGCCGGCGTTACGTACGTCTTGTATCAGTTCGGCCGGGGTGATGAATTTTGCGTAATCATGGGTGCCCTTGGGTAGTAGTTGCAGCAGGTATTCGGCACCGATGATAGCGAACAAGTACGATTTGACGTTACGGTTGAGGGTGGAAAAAAACACCCGCCCACCTGGTTTGACTAAGCGCGCGCAAGCGCGGATCACTGAGGCGGGATCGGGCACGTGTTCCAGCATTTCCATGCAAGTGACGATGTCGTACTGAGCCGTTTCGGCTTCGGCCATTTCTTCGGCGGCGATTTTTTGGTAGCGCACCTTGACGCCGGATTCCAAGCCGTGCAGATCGGCTACCTTGAGGGCTTTCTCGGACAGGTCGATGCCAGTCACGAGTGCGCCTTTGTTGGCCATGGATTCGGCCAGAATACCGCCACCGCAGCCAATATCAATAACTTGCTTGCCTGCCAGTGGCGCGAGGTGGTTGATCCATTCCAGACGCAGCGGGTTGATGTCATGGAGCGGACGGAATTCTGAGCTCGGATCCCACCAACGATGGGCGAGGTCACTGAATTTTTGAATTTCTGCTGGGTCGGCGTTGAGAGTAGACATGAGTGATCGCTGTGCACCGTGGTGCGAAGGGCAAAGACCGTATTGTAGGCCATACTCGCGTCGGCCGCATTGTTGACGTGTGTCGTTGAGCGGGATGGGTAGTTTGTATGTAGTTATCGGGCAATAAAAAACCCCGCCGTGGCGGGGTTTTTTCCTGAAACAAAACCAGGTTTTGTCAGAACTTAATGCTTATTTGCTTACGCTGCGGGTACCAACAACTTCGATTTCCACGCGACGGTTTTTGCTGCGGCCATCGGCTGTTTTATTGTCAGCAACAGGTTGTTTTTCGCCTTTGCCTTCAGTGTAAACACGGTTGGCTGCGATACCTTTGCTTACCAGATATGCTTTGACTGCTTCAGCACGACGGATAGACAATTTTTGGTTATAAGCAGCGGAACCGACGGAGTCAGTGTGACCAACAGCAACAACTACTTCCAGGTTGATAGCTTGCAATTTCGAAGCCATGTCGTCCAGTTGTTTTTTGCCTTCTGATTTCAGTACAGCTTTATCGAAATCAAACAGTGCGCTGGCAGCAAAACTGACTTTTTCCGAAGTAACAACAGGAACGATCACTTTCGGAGCTGGTGCAGGAGTGACAACAGGAGCTGGGGCAGGAGCTGGAGCAGGAGCGGCTTCGGCTACCAATGGTGCATCGCAACCTGGCAATGCATCAGCTGGTGTCCAGAAGCCAGTGCGCCAGCACAGACCGAACGGATCACGTGCAACAACACCACGGCTGTCTTGGACGTAAGCACTTGTTGGTGTGCTTGCTTTGATGTCTTGTTGTTGTGCGGAAGCAGAAAAGGATGCCACTGCGGACGCTGCGATAACGAGCTTAACTAAAATTTTCATATTTCTCCTCTCGAGTGAGATTGAATTACCGCAGATACACTGCGCAAATTACTGCATAAAAACCAGATAATACCACGTGCTTGATCACAATACTATTTCACTAAACAGGCTTTTCGTCAATCTTCGATATTCTGCCATATTTCATGGCTTTGTAACTGCTGTCGCTATGTCGGTAAAGTAAGGCATGGTTAAATATGTCGTGATTTGGCAACATAATGCAGGCAGTTTCTCGGTAGTAAGCCGATTGATGTCATTTTATTATAATTATTTTTCTGCAGAGAAATTGATCTGTATCATGTGCAATCGCGCGTAGCTGGCGAAGTTAATTGCGCCGGCGCTCTAATGTTTGTGCTTTGCGGCAAATTCATGCGCTCATCCACGGTGTTTATACGCGCTGTTCTGAGTGGCCGCGCTTGTTCTTCTGGCTGCTTAGTGCTCGCTGCCGTGGTAGTGCCCATGGTTTGGCGTGGTCCAATTTGCTAGAAATGGCGCTGATGGCCCTGCAGGCATGTTAGAATCAAGAGTTAAACCTCAGGTCAATTCGGGTCGGCTGAAATTTTTACCCAGCTCACAAAGCCCGCTACGGATTGTCATTGATGTCATCAATTAACCAAGCTTTAACTTGCCGGCCTGCCAATGGATCAATTCGCAAAAGAAACACTCCCGATTTCCCTTGAAGAAGAAATGCGCAAGAGCTACCTCGATTACGCCATGAGCGTGATCGTCGGTCGTGCCTTGCCGGATGTGCGTGATGGCTTGAAGCCTGTGCATCGTCGCGTGCTCTTCGCGATGCATGAAATGAATAATGTGTATAACCGTCCTTTCGTCAAATGCGCGCGCGTTGTCGGTGAAGTGATGGGTAAGTATCACCCGCATGGTGACGCCTCGATTTACGATACGCTGGTGCGCATGGCGCAAGATTTTTCTTTGCGGTATACATTAGTCGATGGTCAGGGGAACTTCGGTTCGGTCGATGGCGATAATGCGGCGGCGATGCGCTACACCGAGTGCCGACTCGATAAAATCGCTAATGAAATTCTGGCTGACATCGAAAAAGAAACCGTCGATTTCGTGCCTAACTATGATGGCAAGGAAAGAGAACCATCGGTGCTGCCGACGCGGATCCCGAATCTGCTCATCAACGGTGCTTCCGGTATTGCGGTTGGTATGGCGACGAATATTCCGCCGCATAATATTACTGAGGTCATCAACGGTGCCTTGCATGTATTGCGTAATGCCGATTGCAGCATCGATGATTTGATCGAAATCATTCCGGCACCGGATTTTCCTACCGCCGGTATTATTTATGGCGTCTCCGGTGTGCGTGATGGTTATCGTACCGGGCGCGGCCGAGTAGTCATGCGCGCTAAAACGCATTTCGAAGAGTATGGGAAAGAAAATCGCACGGCCTTGATCGTTGACGAATTGCCTTACCAAGTGAATAAAAAATCGCTGCTTGAGCGCATCGCCGAGCTGGTGCGTGATAAAAAGCTTGAAGGCATTTCCGATATTCGCGATGAATCGGATAAGTCGGGCATGCGTGTTGTGATTGAGCTCAAGCGTGGCGAAGTGCCGGACGTGGTCTTGAATAATCTGTACAAGCAAACGCAGTTGCAAGATACCTTCGGCATGAATATGGTAGCGCTGGTCAATGGCCAGCCTAAGCTGCTTAATCTCAAGCAAATGCTCGAGTGTTTCCTGTCGCATAGGCGTGAAGTGGTGACGCGTCGTACCGTGTTCGAATTGCGCAAAGCGCGCGATCGCGGTCATGTGCTCGAAGGTTTGGCGGTCGCCTTGGCGAATATCGATGATTTCATCGCCATCATCAAAGCGGCACCGACGCCACCTATCGCCAAGCAAGAATTGATGACGCGGGCCTGGGACAGTTCCATGGTGCGTGAAATGTTGACTCGTACCGCTGCCGATAATCCGGCCGGTATCGCTGCCTTCCGTCCGGAAAATTTACCGGTACATTACGGCATACAAACCGACGGTCTGTATAAATTGTCGGATGATCAGGCGCAAGAAATTCTGCAGATGCGTTTGCAACGCTTGACTGGTCTGGAGCAGGATAAGATCGTCAACGAGTATAAAGACGTGATGGCAGAAATCGCTGATTTACTCGATATTTTGTCTAAGCCTGAACGTGTCACCGTGATCATCACCGATGAGTTGACCTTGGCTAAAAACGAATACGGCGAAGGCAACAAGGATGTACGTCGTTCTGAAATTACGCACAACGCTACCGATCTCGAAACCGAAGATTTGATCACGCCGCAAGATATGGTCGTAACCTTGTCGCATACCGGTTACATGAAGTCGCAGCCCTTGTCGGAATACCGTGCACAAAAACGCGGCGGCCGTGGCAAGCAAGCTACTGCTACCAAAGATGATGACTGGATCGAACAACTATTTGTTGCTAATACTCATGATTACATCTTGTGTTTCAGTAATCGTGGCCGTTTGTATTGGCTCAAAGTGTGGGAAGTGCCGCAGGGTTCGCGTACTTCGCGCGGCAAGCCTATCGTCAATATGTTCCCCTTGCAAGATGGTGAAAAAATCACCGTGATTCTGCCTTTGTCGGGCGTGAATCGCAGCTTCCCGGAAGACCATTATGTCTTTATGGCGACTAGTCTTGGTACGGTCAAGAAAACACCACTGAAGGATTTCAGTAATCCGCGTAAAGCCGGCATCATCGCCGTCGATCTCGATGACGGTGATTTCCTCATCGGTGCCGCGCTGACTGATGGCAAGCATGATGTGATGCTGTTTTCTGATTCCGGCAAAGCGGTGCGCTTCGATGAAAATGATGTGCGTCCTATGGGCCGTACGGCGCGTGGTGTACGCGGTATGAATCTTGATGAAGCGCAGCAGGTTATTGCCTTGTTGGTCGCAGAAAACGAACAGCAATCGGTACTGACGGCAACCGAAAATGGTTACGGCAAACGCACGCCGATTCTTGAGTATACGCGCCACGGTCGTGGTACCAAGGGCATGATTGCGATTCAAACGTCCGAGCGTAACGGCAAGGTCGTCGCTGCGACGCTGGTGGAAGCGGCGGATGAAATCATGCTCATCACTACGGGCGGCGTACTGATACGCACACGGGTAGCGGAAATTCGCGAAATGGGCCGCGCCACACAAGGTGTGACTTTGATCGCTGTGGAAGATGGCACCAAGCTTTCCGGCTTGCAGCGCATTGTTGAAACCGATGCCGATACCGATGCCGTGGAAGCGATCGGTGAGGCGGACGACGGCGCGGAAGCGGCCAGCGAGTAATCACGAGGTAAGTAAGAACGAGGCAAGTAAGGGATGAGCGCGATGACGACGATTTATAATTTTTCAGCAGGTCCGGCCGTGTTGCCGCAAGCGGTATTGCAACAGGCTGCGGCCGAAATGCTCGATTGGCATGGCAGCGGTATGTCGGTCATGGAGATGAGTCATCGTGGTAGCGAGTTCATGTCGATTCTGGCAGCAGCACAGCGCGATTTACGCGATTTGCTGGCGATTCCCGATAATTATAAAGTCTTGTTCTTGCAAGGCGGCGCGATCGCAGAAAATGCGATCATTCCGATGAATTTAGTCGGACGCAAAGCACAGCCGGCCACAGTTGACTATATCAATACCGGTTCTTGGTCGAGCAAGTCGATCAAGGAAGCGGCCAAATATTGTCAGGTCAATGTGGCGGCTTCGTCTGCGGCGCAGCAGTTTTCCAGCATTCCGCCGCGTGCCGACTGGCAGCTTAGCGCTGATGCGGCTTACGTGCATATCTGCAGCAATGAAACCATCGATGGGGTGGAATACCAGTTCGCCCCTGAGGTTGCCGCCGCCACTCATGGCGCGCCGCTGGTGGCCGATATGTCGTCACATATTTTGTCGCGCGTCATCGATGTCTCGGCGTATGGTGTCATTTATGGTGGGGCGCAAAAAAATATCGGTCCGGCCGGTTTGACTATTGTCATTGTGCGCGAAGATTTGCTCGGTCATGCTTTGCCGTGTTGCCCCTCGGCATTTGACTGGAAGCTGATCGCCGATAATGATTCCATGTACAACACCCCGCCGACCTATGCGATCTATATTGCCGGCTTGGTATTCCAGTGGCTTAAGCGGCAGGGCGGTGTGGCGGCGATGGAGCAACAGAATATTGCCAAGGCCAAGCTCTTGTATGATTATCTCGACCAGAGTGATTTTTATGAAAACCGCATCGCACCCGATTGCCGCTCGCGCATGAATGTGCCCTTCTTTCTTAAAGATGAAAGTTTGAATGCGGCCTTCTTGGCCGCGGCCAAAGAGCGCGGTTTGCTGCAATTGAAGGGACATAAATCGGTAGGCGGCATGCGCGCCTCGATTTATAACGCCATGCCACTGGCTGGCGTACAGGCGCTGCTTAGTTTTATGCATGATTTTGCACTGACGCCTGCCTGAGTAGTCCAAGGATGTGCCCGGCGTTGATCGACGCCTGCGGCAACCCATTGCCAGCTTGGTTCTGGACCGTGTGGTGTTGCCGGACCCGACCACAAGTCTGGTGAGCGGACAGTCTTATTCTCCGCAGTGCGCTGCCGGCGCACTGTCATCATTATTCAACACGGTTTTCAGGTATTCCATGAGCGACAATAAATTACTCCCTTTGCGTCATCAAATTGACGCCATCGATACACAAATTCTCGATTTACTCAATGCCCGTGCGCGCGTAGCCGAGCAGGTTGGTCACGTCAAAGCAGAAACCAATGCACCGGTGTTTCGCCCGGAGCGCGAAGCGCAGGTTTTGCGCAGCGTGGCCGAACGTAACCCGGGGCCTTTGCTGAGTGCCGATATTCAATTGATTTTCCGCGAAATCATGTCGGCTTGCCGGGCCTTGGAGCGGCGTGTGGTCGTGGCCTTTTTGGGCCCGATCGGTACCTTCAGCGAACAAGCGGTGTATCAACAATTCGGCCACGCCATCGAAGCCTTGCCATGTGTGTCGATTGATGAAGTGTTTCGCGCTACCGAAGCGGGTACGGCTGATTTTGGCGTGGTGCCGATAGAAAATTCGACCGAAGGGGCGGTGAATCGTACCCTCGATTTACTGTTGCAAACCAGTTTGATTATCAGCGGCGAGTTGGCCATTCCGGTGCAGCACAGTTTGATGAGTAAGTCGGGCGGCATGGCTGGGGTGACGCGCATTTGCGCCCATTCGCAAGCGCTGGCGCAATGTCAAACTTGGCTCAATCAGCATTATCCGCAAATCGAGCGGCAAGCGGTGGCCTCGAATGCCGAAGCGGCGCGTATGGCCAGCGGAGACGCTGGTGTGGCGGCGATTGCCGGTGAAATCGCCGGCCAACAATATGCGCTCGGCATTGTCAGTACCCATATTCAAGATGATCCACATAACCGCACCCGTTTTGCCGTGATTGGTCGCTTGCAGACCACGCCGAGCGGGAAAGATCAAACCTCGATCGTGCTGGCCACGCCCAACAAGGCTGGTGCCGTATACAAGTTGCTCGCACCTTTAGAGGTGCATGGGGTGTCGATGACGCGCTTCGAGTCGCGTCCTGCTCGTACCGGCAATTGGGAATATTATTTCTATGTCGATGTCGAAGGGCATGTGCAAGAGGCCAAGGTCGCTGCGGCCATGGCCGAGCTCAAGGATCAAGCCGCCTTCTTCAAGGTGCTCGGTTCCTATCCTTGCACCTTGTGAGGCAGTGATGCAGACAGGGTTTCAGAAAATCGCCATCTTCGGCGTCGGACTGATAGGTGGCTCGTTTGCGCTGGCGTTGAAACAAGCCGGTGCCGTTGCCCACATCGTTGGGGCCGGACGCAGCCGCGCTTCCTTGCAGACGGCATTGGAACTTGGCATCATCGACAGTATTGCCGATTCACCGGCGCAGGCGGTGCGCGATGCCGACTTGGTATTGATTGCCGCACCGGTGGCACAGACCGAGGCCATTTTAGCGAGCATTGCGCCATTTTTAGCACCGACCACCATCGTTACCGATGCCGGCAGCACCAAGTCGGATGTCGTAGCCGCCGCGCGTGCTGCACTGGGCGAGCGTATCGGCCAGTTTGTGCCAGCCCATCCGATTGCCGGGCGTGAACTCAATGGACCGCAAGCGGCCTTGAGCGATTTGTATCGCGGCAAAAAAGCAGTGATCACCGCCTTGGCGGAAAATCGCCCGGCCGATGTCGCCCGGGTTGCCGCTGCGTGGCAGCAGTGCGGTGCGATTATTCATTATCTCGATCCGAGCACGCACGACACCGTGTTTGCTGCGGTTAGTCATTTGCCGCATTTGCTGGCGTATGCCTTAGTCGATGATATTGCGAAAAAGCCGCATGCCGATACCTTGTTCCAGTATGCGGCCAGCGGTTTTCGAGATTTCACACGCATTGCCGGTTCGTCGCCGGAAATGTGGCGCGATATCAGTTTGGCCAATCGCAGTGCCTTGCTGGCTGAATTGGATTCCTATATGAGTAATCTGCAGGCCTTGCGTGGGCATTTGCTGCAGGCCGATGGTGCGGCCATTAACGCGGTGTATGCCAATGCGCAAAGCGCGCGGCATAACTGGATTAGCGCAATTGAAGCGGCCGAACAACAGCGCGCCGGAGGCGGTGACTGAGGTCGCCGCGAGTTTGAACTGAGCAATGAAAGCAGAAGAGCCATGAATCAAAAACATTTCCCCCCTTATATTGACTTGGCACCAGTGATGCGTGTGCAGGGCACGGTGCGCTTGCCGGGTTCCAAGAGTATTTCGAATCGTACTTTGCTGCTGGCAGCCTTGTCTGAAGGGACTACCGAGATCAAGGATTTGTTGGCTTCGGATGACACCATGGTGATGTTGTCTGCCTTGCAAAAACTCGGCGTGCGCTGGCAACAACATGGCGATAGCCATGATTATCAAGTCATCGGTGCCGCTGGGAATTTTCCTCAGCATCAGGCAGATTTGTTCATGGGCAATGCCGGTACGGCGATACGCCCACTGGTCGCGGCGCTGGCGGTGTTGGGTGGCGACTATACGGTGCATGGGGTTGCTCGTATGCATGAGCGGCCTATCGGTGATTTGGTTGATGCCTTGAATCATGCTGGTGCGCAAATTGCCTACACGGGCACGCCTGGTTTTCCTCCTTTGCATATCCGCCGCGGTCATTTGCATGCCGCTCGCTTGCAAGTCAAAGGAAGTGTTTCCAGTCAATTCCTGACCGCGCTCTTGATGGCCGCACCACTGATGGCAAAACAACATGAAGTGGTGATCGAGGTGGTGGGGGACTTGATTTCCAAGCCCTATATAGAAATCACGCTTAACCTGATGCAGCGCTTTGGCGTGACGGTGCAGCGCGATGGCTGGCAAACGTTTACAATTGCATCAGGCCAACACTATCGTTCGCCCGGCAGTATTCATGTCGAAGGCGATGCCTCGTCGGCTTCGTATTTTTTGGCGGCCGGTGCGATTGCCGGTGGGCCGGTGCGGGTGGAGGGGGTTGGGCGCGATAGTATTCAAGGCGATGTGCGCTTTGCCGAAGCGCTGGAGCAAATGGGGGCGACGGTGACACGTGGCGAGAATTGGATAGAAGTGCAGTCGAATGGGGTGTTGCGCGCCATTGATATGGATTGCAATCATATTCCCGATGCCGCCATGACGATCGCGATTGCCGCCTTGTATGCGGACGGCACCACGACGCTGCGCAATATCGCCAGCTGGCGCGTCAAGGAAACTGATCGCTTGGCGGCCATGGCGATCGAGTTGCGCAAGCTAGGTGCCGTGATCGAAGAGGGGGTCGATTATATGCGTGTGACGCCGCCCGGTAAAATGTTGCCAGCGAGCATAGCTACCTATGATGATCACCGTATGGCGATGTGTTTTTCACTCGCCAGTTTGGATGGCAAGGCACGTCGAGGTGCGGCCGTTCGCATCAACGATCCGCATTGTGTGGCAAAAACTTTTCCCGATTATTTTGCAGCCTTTGCCAGCATCGTGCATGAAGACTTATTTTAAATGGCCTATGATGGTGGTATTCCTCGCATTTTTCACCCTACAAAGTCGCGCATGTCTATGTTAAGTCCTGTCATTACGATCGATGGTCCCACTGCTTCCGGCAAAGGGACAGTGGCGCACCGGGTCGCCAAGCACCTCGGTTTTCATTACCTCGATTCCGGCGCTTTGTATCGCTTGACGGCCTTGATGGCGCAGCGCCATGAGGTCGCGCTCAGTGATGCGCCGGCTATCGCGCTGCTGGCGCGTAGCTTGCCGTGTCGTTTTGCGCACGGGCATGTATTGCTCGAAGAGCAGGATGTGACTGACTTGGTGCGTGCTGAAGCGATAGGCGTGGCGGCATCGCGCATTGCGGTCTTGCCAGAGGTCAGAAAAGCATTAATTGATTTGCAAGTGTCGTTTCGTCAGGCACCAGGCTTGGTGGCCGATGGCCGCGATATGGGCTCGGTAATTTTCCCTGATGCGAGTTTAAAAGTTTTCTTAACAGCAAGTGCTGAGGCGCGCGCCGGACGCCGATATAAGCAATTGATTGAAAAGGGAATTTCTGCTAATATGGAAAACTTGGTAAAAGATTTGACAGAACGCGATGCGCGCGACAGTGAACGCGCTGCTGCGCCGCTTAAGCCGGCGCCGGGCGCAAAAATTCTCGATACCTCTGATATGACGGCAGAGCAAGCCGTCGAACAAGTGCTGCAGAGCTACGCTCAGGTCTTGCGTGCGGTGCAGTAGCGTATGCGATAAGCGCTGCGTAATACGGTAAAGTAGCGACTGTAAAGTAGCGACTGTAAAGTAGCGACGGTAAAGTAGCGACGGTAAAGTAGCGGCGACTGCTTTGCTGAACATGGTCGAGGCTGATCGGCGCGCTGGTTCTTCATTCCAATCATTTTTATATCGGCAGACCGGTTAATTGGTCTGCTGTGCATCAAGTCCTGCTGCTCTTGTCGTGCTGATGAGGGAGCGGGGTGTGTTAACCTAACCCGGTAAACAAAGCCTTTGTTTTGTTCCGGCTAACTCGTAAATACTATGTCTACTGTTTTCATGTCTCAAGATTTCGCAACCGGTGCAGATAGCTTCGCAGCTTTGTTCGAAGAGTCCTTGTCACGCCAGGATATGCGTTCCGGTGAAGTGATTTCTGCTGAAGTCGTTCGTATCGACCACAACTTCGTGATCGTTAACGCCGGCCTCAAATCAGAAGCATTTATTCCTGTTGAAGAATTCAAAAACGACCAAGGCGACTTGGAAGTTAATATCGGCGATTTCGTTTCCGTAGCGATTGATTCGCTGGAAAACGGTTTCGGCGATACAATTTTGTCCCGCGACAAAGCGAAACGTTTGGCTTCGTGGCTCGCGCTGGAAAAAGCGCTCGAGTCCGGCGAGATCGTTACTGGTACGGTCAATGGCAAAGTCAAAGGTGGTCTGACTGTTCTGACCAACGGCATCCGTGCCTTCTTGCCAGGTTCTTTGGTCGATACACGTCCGGTGAAAGATACCACACCGTACGAAGGCAAGACCATGGAATTCAAGGTCATCAAGCTTGATCGTAAACGCAACAACGTGGTCTTGTCACGTCGTGCCGTGGTTGAAGCATCGATGGGTGAAGAACGTCAGAAATTGATGGAAACACTCAAAGAAGGTACCGTTGTTACTGGTATCGTCAAAAATATCACTGACTATGGCGCCTTCGTTGACCTCGGCGGTATCGATGGCTTGTTGCACATCACTGATTTGGCATGGCGTCGTGTTCGTCACCCTTCCGAGGTGTTGACGGTCGGCCAAGAAATCACGGCTAAAGTCTTGAAATTTGATCAAGAGAAAAACCGTGTTTCCCTGGGCGTAAAACAATTGGGCGATGATCCATGGACAGGTCTGTCGCGTCGTTACCCAGCCAATACCCGTTTGTTCGGTAAAGTCACGAACCTCACCGACTACGGCGCCTTCGTTGAAGTCGAACAAGGTATTGAAGGTTTGGTCCACGTTTCCGAAATGGATTGGACTAACAAAAACGTGGCACCAAATAAAGTTGTTCAATTGGGCGACGAAGTAGAAGTCATGGTTCTGGAAATCGACGAAGAACGTCGTCGTATCAGCTTGGGTATGAAACAGTGCAAAGCCAATCCATGGGATGATTTCGCGATCAACCACAAGAAGGGCGATAAAGTCCGCGGCGCGATCAAATCGATCACTGACTTCGGCGTGTTCATCGGCTTGTCCGGTAACATCGACGGTCTGGTGCATTTGTCCGATTTGTCGTGGAACGAAGCTGGTGAAGAAGCGGTTCGCAAGTTCAAAAAAGGTGACGAACTCGAAGCCATCGTGTTGGCCATCGATGTTGAACGTGAACGCGTTTCCCTTGGTGTTAAGCAACTCGAAGGCGATCCGTTCAATAACTACTGCGCAATGAACGACAAAGGCGCTGTAGTCATCGGTACCGTTAAATCGGTTGAAGCCAAAGGCGCAGTGATCCAATTGGCTGAAGATGTAGAAGGCTACTTGCGTGCTTCCGAAATTTCGCGCGACCGCGTGGAAGATGCTGGTACACACCTGAAAGTCGGCGACAGTGTTGAAGCTTTGGTATTGAATATCGATCGCAAAGCCCGTGGCATCCAATTGTCGATCAAAGCGAAAGACAGTGTTGAAACTCAAGAAGCAATGCAAAAAATCTCTACAGATTCGAACGCTGCTTCCGGTACAACTAGCCTGGGCGCGTTGTTGAAAGCTAAGTTCGACAACAAAAACTAAGCGCAAGCTCAGTCCGCAGGTTTTATTCATATGACGAAGTCGGAGCTGATAGCTCGTCTGGCGGAGCGGTATCCACAACTGGTAGCTAAAGATGTGGATGTCGCTGTCAAAACCATCCTTGATGCGATGTCCGATGCCTTGGCAACTGGGCAACGTATCGAGATCCGTGGTTTCGGCAGCTTTGCTCTCAACAGCCGTCCACCGCGCATCGGTCGCAATCCGAAGTCGGGCGATAAAGTGATGGTTCCCGAAAAACGGGTACCACACTTCAAACCGGGCAAGGAATTGCGCGAACGTGTAGATGCAATGGTAGGGCAACCGATACACGATGACTAGGTTTTTACAGACGAGTCATGGTGCTTCGTGATTGACATAAATTAAAAAACGGTATATCGGTTTCCTCCGGTATGCCGTTTTTTTTGAGTACAATATCCTGTATGTGGACGCAACATCGATTTAGCTTCCACGTTTTTTTCTTCACTGATGAGGATACTCCCATGAAATATGTTTCCAGACTGTTTGCCGTCATTCTATTCATCCTATTTTTTGGCTTTGCCTTGAAAAACGATGGTGAAGTGACGCTGCGCTATTTTTTCGGTTATGAGCAGAAGGGGCCACTGGTATTGATGTTGCTGGTATTTTTCGTCGCCGGTGCCGTCGTTGGTATTTTGGCGATGGTGCCTATCGTGTTTCGCCATCGTCGAGATGTGTCGCGTCACAAAAATACTTTGGCCGAGATGGAAAAAGAACGTATTGCCGCCGAGCGAGCGAGCACGGAAGCACCGCAAGCTGATAGCATTCGCTCTACCTGAAACTATTTGTTCAAGCCCCCGGCAGGCGGCACCAATTGAACCAAGAAAGAAAATAAGAAAAAATGGAATTTGAAATTTGGTGGTTGCTGGGCATCCCCTTGTTTTTTACTCTCGGCTGGTTGGCTGCGCGCGTTGATATTCGGCAATTGTTATCAGAATCGCGCAGTTTGCCCAACGGTTATTTCAAGGGCTTGAATTTCCTGCTCAATGAGCAGCCTGACAAGGCCATCGATGCCTTCATCGAAATCGTGCGGCTCGATCCCGAGGCGGTAGAGCTGCATTTCGCGCTCGGTATTTTGTTTCGCCGTCGCGGTGAAACCGAGCGGGCGATACGGGTGCATCAGAATATGCTGGCGCGGCCCGATTTGCCAGCCGAATTGAAAACCCAGGCCTGCTACGAACTCGGTCAAGATTATTTGAAGGCGGGCTTGCTAGACCGTGCCGAGGAAACTTTCAACCTGCTGTTGTCGGGCAACTATGAAGCGCAGGCACGTCGCGCTTTGTTGGAAATTTATCAGCGCGAAAAAGAATGGGCGCGTGCCATTGAGGCTGCCCATGCCTTGCAGGAAGCCGGTGCCGGTGGCCGTCAGAAAGAGATCGCGCAGTTTTATTGTGAAATTGCGCAAGATGAGTTGGTGCATACCAATTCCGCTGCGGCCTTGGCATCGCTCGATAAGGCCTTGGCGACCGATCGCATGAATGTGCGCGCCACGATGCTGATCGGTGATGTGCAACTGGCCAACGGCGAGATCGAGCAAGCTGTGCTGACGTGGCGGCGCGTCGAGCAGCAAAGCGTACCCCACGTGGCCTTGGTCGCCCAGCGCCTGATGGATGGCTACCGTAAGCTGGAACGGCCGCAGGAAGGCTTGAATTTGCTCAAGAACTATCTGGCCGAAGCACCCTCGGTCGATTTGCTCGAAGTGGCGTTCAAAGCCACGCTGGAGCTCGATACGGTGGAAGCGGCCAATGTGCTGGTCAGTGATGAGTTGCGGCGCACCCCGACGCTGTTGGGTCTCGATAAATTACTCGATGCCCGCATGCTGAATGTACCAAACGAATTTCGGCCGGAACTGGCACTGGTTAAAAACCTCGTGCATGGCTATGCGCAAAAGCTGGCGCGCTACCAATGCTCGCATTGTGGTTTCAAGGCCCGCCAGTTTTATTGGCATTGCCCTGGATGCAGTCGCTGGGAAACTTACCCACCGCGCCGCACCGAAGAATTGAATGTAATGAATTGACTGCAATTAACTGATCGGCGTGCTACCCAGCTGTCCTTATGGCGGTAAGTACAGGCTTACTCTTTGAACACAACATTTTTTGAAATTGTGATCACCAAATGAAAATTACTATTATCGGTACCGGTTACGTTGGCCTCGTTACAGGCGCTTGCCTGGCTGAATTGGGCAATGATGTGTTTTGTCTTGATGTTGATGAGCGGAAAATCCAAATCCTTAACGGTGGCGGCATTCCGATTCATGAGCCGGGCTTGGAAGAAGTCGTGGCGCGCAATCGGGCGGCCGGGCGCTTGACTTTTTCGACTGACATCGAAGCCAGTGTGGCCCACGGTGATGTGCAGTTCATTGCGGTCGGCACGCCGCCGGATGAAGATGGTTCGGCCGACTTGCAATATGTGTTGGCAGCCGCGCGCAACATCGGCAAGTATATGAAAAATTTCAAAGTGGTGGTCGATAAGTCGACGGTGCCGGTCGGTACCGCCGATCGCGTTGCGGGCGCCATCAGCGCCGAACTCGCTTTGCGTCCTGCCCAGATTGGTTTTTCGGTGGTCTCGAATCCGGAGTTTTTGAAGGAAGGTGCGGCGGTCGAAGATTTCATGCGGCCTGATCGCATTGTCATTGGCTGCGATACCTCGCCTTCTGGCGAGAAGGCGCGCGCATTGATGAAAAAACTGTATGCGCCGTTCAATCGTAACCATGAACGCATGCATTGGATGGATGTGCGTTCGGCAGAATTTACCAAATACGCGGCCAATGCCATGCTGGCGACGCGGATTTCATTCATGAATGAGTTGGCGAATTTGGCCGACCATGTCGGTGCTGATATCGAAGCGGTACGGCATGGTATCGGTTCTGATCCGCGCATCGGCCACAGCTTTTTATATGCCGGCTGCGGCTATGGCGGCTCATGCTTTCCGAAAGATGTGCAAGCCCTGGAGCGCACGGCGCAAGATTACGGTCTTAATTTACTGATACTGCAAGCGGTCGAAGCGGTCAATGCACGGCAAAAGCAGGTGCTGGGAACGAAGATTTTGCAGCGCTTTGACAATAAATTGGTCGGTCGGCATTTTGCCGTTTGGGGTTTGGCCTTCAAACCCAATACCGATGACATGCGGGCAGCGTCTTCCCGTGTCTTGTTGGGCGAATTGCTGCGCAATGGCGCCTCGGTGGCCGTGTATGATCCGGTCGCGATGGAAGAAGCGCAGCGAGTACTGGAACTCGATTTCTACGATGCGCCGGAATTGTTGGAAAAAATACGCTTCGCTGCCAATCCTATGGATGCCCTTGATGGTGCTGATGCCCTGGCCATCGTGACCGAATGGAAGGCTTTTCGTAGTCCCGACTTTGACCAAGTCAAAGCACGCTTGAAGCAAGCCGTGATCTTTGATGGCCGTAATTTGTTCGAGCCCGCTCTGATGACGGAACTTGGCATTGAATACCACGGCATTGGCCGCTCGGTACTGACGCGTAAGTGAGGATGCTTGTGAACGCCTTACTCGATAGCGCCAAAAAACGCATACTGATTGCCGGTGATGTCATGCTCGACCGGTATTGGTTCGGCGAAGTCAATCGTATCTCGCCGGAAGCACCGGTGCCGGTAGTGCGCGTGCAGCGGCGCGAGGAGCGTCTGGGCGGTGCCTCGAACGTGGCGCTCAATGTCGCCGCACTTGGCGTGACGACCAGCTTGCTCGGCGTGATAGGCGAGGATGAAGCTGGCGACGCCATCGAGGCGATGCTGAAAAAATCGGGCATCACCAGTTATTTGAGTCGGGATCGCGAAATTTCAACGATCATCAAATTGCGCGTGATCGGGCGGCAGCAGCAATTGATACGGATCGATTTTGAAGAGCGCCCGACCGCCCATGTGCTGAGCGATAAACTCAACCGCTACAATGCCTTGCTGACTACCTGTGATGTGGTGGTCTTGTCCGATTATGCCAAGGGTGGCTTGGTCAATGTGGCCGCTATGATCAGTGGCGCGACGGCGGCCGGCAAGTTGATCTTGGTCGACCCGAAGGGCAGCGATTTTTCTCGCTACCGTGGCGCCAGCTTACTCACGCCGAATAAATCGGAATTAAGGCAAATTGTCGGTGAGTGGGATAGTGAAGCCGAATTGACTGAGAAGGCGCAGGCGATGCGCACCGACTTGGGGCTACAAGGCTTGTTGCTGACCCGTTCGGAAGAAGGCATGACGCTCTATACCGAGGCCGCCGTAACGCACGTGCCGACCATGGCGCGCGAAGTGTTTGATGTCTCGGGCGCCGGTGACACCGTGATCGCCACCATGGCAGTGATGATGGCGCAAGGCATGTCGATGGAGCAGTCCGTGGTCATCGCCAACCGCGCTGCCGGGATTGTGGTTGGCAAGCTGGGTACCGCCACTGTGTCGCAGCAAGAATTGTTTCCAGCGCAGTGAAGCACGGGTGAAAACGCTGTGACGGCGTAGCCGTCGCGGCGGTTTCATTCGTCACGTGATTCACATTAGCTTATTTGAAATCTGTCTATAGCCCGGCGCGATCGTTGCCGCAGCGCGAAGGACGAAAACGATTAGAATAGGGCTCTGACTGTTTTGAAATGAAGACTATGCGCTACCTGACTATTGAAGACACAATCGGCCATACCCCGCTGGTGCGTTTGCAGCGTATTCCCGGCGCGGACAATGTCCTGCGTAATAATATTATCCTCGGCAAGCTGGAAGGGAATAACCCGGCCGGTTCGGTGAAAGACCGTCCAGCCTTGTCGATGGTGTTGCGGGCCGAGCAACGTGGCCAGATCAAGCCTGGTGACACCCTGATCGAAGCGACCAGTGGCAACACCGGTATCGCGCTGGCAATGACGGCGGCGATGCGTGGTTATAAGATGCTCTTGCTCATGCCCGAGAACCTCAGCATTGAGCGGCGCCAGAGTATGGCCGCCTATGGCGCGCAAATTATTCTCACCCCCAAGACAGGCGGTATGGAATATGCACGCGATTTGGCCGAGCAAATGCAAAAAGAAGGCAAGGGCGTGATTCTTGATCAATTCGCCAATCCCGATAATCCCTTGGCACATTTTGAAGGGACTGGTCCGGAAATTTGGCGTGATACCGGCGGCCGCGTGACGCATTTCGTCAGTGCCATGGGGACCACCGGCACCATCATGGGTGTGTCGGCTTATTTGAAGCAGGAAAATCCACAGATTCGCATCATCGGAGCGCAACCGGAAGAAGGCTCACAAATTCCCGGCATCCGTAAATGGCCACAAGCCTACATGCCGAAAATCTTCGACAAGGCGGCGGTCGATGAAGTCCTGTCCGTTTCGCAGTCGGACGCCGAGCAAATGGCGCGTCGTTTGGCGGTAGAAGAGGGGATTTTTTGCGGTATTTCTGCCGCCGGTGCCTGTGAAATTGCTTTGCGCATCGCCCAAACAGTCGAAAATGCCACCATCGTGTTCATCGTCTGCGATCGCGGCGACCGCTATTTGTCGACGGGCGTATTTCCGGCCTGATGATTGATTGTTACATTAATACAATTTTCTAAAAAAAATACCGAAATGACTCTGACAGAGTGATTTCGGTATATCGCCTTCAAGCCGCCGTTACCGGCACTTGATGGGAATCGCGGCGCAAATTATGCGGCGTCTTTCGGCTTGAATTGCTTGTCGCTGATGCGGAATTTGGCGCGACGGTCACCCATCAGTTCGCGCAATTCTTTGATGCTGACATCACTGATTTCATGCATGCGAATTAACAAAGACGCGCCTACAGGCAAACGACGATGTCTGATTTTACTGATCACTGGTGGTGCCACTTCCAAAGCGCGGGAAAGTGCTGCATCATTTTTCAAATGCAATTGTTTGATCAGCGTGTCTAAAAGATTATTCGGATCGTAATCGATCTCGTCCGATTCAAGCTGTGTCAGATTTGCCATAATTACCTCGTTGTCTTGTCTATTGATGCTGGAGATTAAGTTGCTTCAATGAGAATTAATCATACGGTAATATTGTATCTTTAAAATAGAAAACCCTTATCATAGTAATAGCAAAACATTGTTAAATCTGCCGATATATTGCTTTGTTTGCATGCCATAATATCAACTAGATGTTCGCACTGTAGTTCAAATTACAAGAAAGTACAAATTGTTTTCAAGGATTTTTTCAAGATTCAATATTTTTATTGCCTAAAATCACATGCTGGCAACACAGTATTGGATAAAACTTTCCGTATAGCAATTGATTAAAGTGAAAGATATTGTTAAACCTTAAATATCAAATGTCAACTATCCACTACCTCAGCGGTTTTCGCGCGCGATCGCGATGACACGGCCAAGCTCAAACACCGACATCGCGTAAAAATAACTGCGGTTGTATTGTGTGATGGCGAAGAAATTTTCACTCCCCAGCCAATACTCGGTGGCGGCATCACCATTTTGTAAGTCGACCACGCCATATTGTATCGTGCTCGGTGCGGCACTGCTGGCCGTACTGAGGAAGCCGCTGAGTTCAGATAGTAGATAAGTGGCTTTGAGTCCTTGGCTCAGGCTGCTTTGCAGTTCTGCCGTATGGGCCTCGCTGCCGGTCAGCGTGGCCGGAAATGCGACCGGCAAGTTGGCTTTCCAACCATGGGCGGCGAGATAGTTGGCGACACTGCCGATGGCATCGACGGCGGAGGTACTGAGATTGATTTTGCCATCGCCATCGAAGTCAACCGCATAGGCGCGTATACTGCTAGGCATAAATTGCGGCCAGCCGATTGCACCGGCATAGGAACCGGTGAAGGCAAACGGGTCGATTTCCGATTCTTTAGAAATTAACAGCAGACTTTCCAATTCTTGCTTGAAAAATTGCATTCTTGCATCGCGCGTCGGGGTTTCCGGGTAGTCAAAAGCCAGCGTGGTCAGCGCATCGATGCTGCGAAAACTGCCGGTATGTTGGCCGTAAATTGTTTCGACGCCGATCAAGCCGACGATGATTTCCGCTGGTACGCCATACTGTTTTTGCGCCCGCTCCAAGGTGGCGCTGTATTTATCCCAAAAGGCCAGCCCGGCAGCAATCCGTTTGCCTTCGACGAAGCGGGCGCGGTAGGCTTGCCAATTTTTGGGCTTACCGGCCGGTGCCGGACGCATTAATTGTCGTGCGCTTTCGATATAGCGCGTGCGCGCGAAGACCGCGCGCAGATAAGCCGGATCGATGCCATGCTTACTGGCCATATCATTGGAGAACGCGGCGACTTCTGGCCATTGCTCGAAGTGAACGGTGTTCGTTGCCGCGGCGGGAGGGAGTTTGCTTTTCGCGGCAGCGATGGCGTCACTGCCGGGCTGTATCAAGCTGGCTGAAAGGCAAAAAAATGAGACTAAGCGAGAAAATTTCAAAATGGTAATCGCAAAAAAAAAGATCAGCGGCAGGCCGCTAGCAAGGTTTTCAATTGTTTGACGGAAATAGCTTCCGTCAGCGTCGGTTTGCCGTAGGTGAGCGCGATATAGCAGCGTAAAAACGCCTGCGCCGGCAGATACGCGTGCGGCGGCAGGCTGTGTTCCAAGCGTTGCAAGTACGCTGATGGCCCTTCGGCTAAATGCTTGGGACAGTTTTTACTCGCCATGCGTCGGCAGAATGCCAAGTATACTGCATTCGTTTTCGACAGGGGCGCTTTGTTACGCATGATAGGTAGGGCAAGCAAGGCCAACAGGCCGGCCGCAATGCCGAAAAACAGCAGGGCAAGCTGGGCCCAGTCTACCTCTTTCCAGCCGAGCGAGGCCAGCAGCGCGAGCTGCGATTGCTGGTTGTAAGCCAGCACGCGTTGGTTCCAAGCATGGTTCATGGCATCCCAGTGCATGCGCAGGTTTTGCGCCCAGGAGTTGCGGCTCCAAGCATTGCCAACCAAGGCGGCCAAGCCGCGCGACGGTAGGGCACGGGCTAAATTTTGCATTACCCGTTCCGGTGCCACGGCGGCAGTTGGGTCGACGCGGGTCCAACCTGTGCCATCAAGCCAGACTTCGGCCCAGGCGTGGGCGTCGGACTGACGGATTTCGTAAAAGCCATCGACATCGTTGCGTCGGCCCCCTTGATAGCCGGTGACCACCCGTGCCGGAATGTCGGCGGCGCGCATCAGGACCACGAAGGCGCTGGCAAAATGTTCGCAGAAGCCGGCCCGCGTAACGAACAGGAAATCGTCGACACTGTTGCGTCCTAACAGCGGTGGCTCTAAGGTGTAGCTGAATGCTTCTTGGCGAAATTTCATTAACACGGCTTGAATCAGCGTCGCCGGGGCTGGGTAAGTGCGCGCGAGTTCGGCGGCTAAGGCGAGTGTGCGTGGGTTGTAGTTGGGCGGTAATTCCGTGGCATCGGCGCGTTCGCTGCGGGTGAGCGCTGCGGCGCGCTGCGCGTTCGGTGCCGAGCGCACTTGATAGCGCAGACGTTCGGTGACGGCGGTGTTGCTACGCAATTCATCTTGATGGTTACGCTTGCCCAGTATTTGCGTGCCATTGCGCGCGCCGGTCAGCGGCAGATCGAGCGCGAACAGCCAACTTTGACCTTGCGGTTCGAGCACAATGTCTTGGCCGATTTGCAGTGCCGGCGCATCTTCCACTGCGCTCTCATCGATGGCGCTGGTAGCGCTGGCATGCCAACTACGGCCATCGAAGTCGCTCATGACGATGGCGCGCCAGTACAACCACGATTTATTCGCAATTGCGCGGTCAAATTTGACGCGAAACACCAATTCTTCCGATTGTGCCAAGTCGCTGATGCCGCCCGGTGCCATGGCGGAGGACAAGCCGGTCTTGCCTGCGTGTGCATCGCCGGGCAAGCTCCAGAGCGGCCCGGAAATTCGTGGAAACAAGACAAAGGCGCACAGACACAGCGGCACCGCCAGCCCGACTAAGGTGGCCGCGAGTTGCAAGCGCTGACGTAAAGGCGGCAAAGCCACGCTGTAGTGAAACGACATTTGCGCGCACAGCAGCAGGGTGAGGGCCAGCAGAGAAAGTACGGCGATGGCGATGCTTTGCTGATAAAAGTAATTGCTCAGCAATAAGAAAAAAGCCAGCGAGGTGACCACGAACAGATCACGTTTCGCATGCATTTCGAGTAACTTGCAAGTCAATAGTAAGCTCAGCATAGTGACCCCGACTTCGCGCCCGAACAGGCTGTGTTGCGTCAGGTAAACTGCCAGCATCAACGCTGTCGCCACTGGCAGCAGCAACCAAGGCGGCGGCAAGCGCCGCCCGCTGAGCGTCAAGTAACTGCGCCATAGCAACATTGCCAGGCAACTCAGCGTGACCCAGGTGCTCAGATGCAAGGCATGGGGTAGCAGCACGACACTACAGGCCAGCAGCAATAACAGGGTTTCGGTTTTATCGCGCGACCAAGTCGGCAGTTTGCTGAGTAAACGCACGCTTAACTTTCATGCAAGGCTAAGGCGCGCAGGCAGGCGTCGCGGTGCGCTGCTCCGAGGGCGGCGGAGTAAGCATGCACGCCGAGGCGAAAGGCATATGCTTGCTGGGCTTGTTCAGCTTGTAAGATCCAGCTGGTCATGCGCGAGAGTTTAAGTTCGGTATCGAGTTGGCGTGGCAGCTTGGCGAAATCGAGCGTGAGTTCGCCGCCGGCCAGACCGGCAAATTGTTTGCTGATCAGCGGTGCACCGGGGGCGCTGTCGAGGCGTGCGATTTGTTTCCACGCTAAGTGTTTCATCGCATCACCAGCTTGATACCCGCGCACGCCGGCGAATTCGCCGTGCTCGGCCTGCGCCGCCACGCCAGCGTCGCGGTAGCCGGTCTGTGGCAAGGGGGGCGGATTGGCTTCCGGTTGCGGGTAGACCAGCGCCTGACTATCCGGTAACCAGGTACTCCAGGCGCGCAGCCAGCCGAGTGGAAACCAAGTTTGCAGGCGGATGCGCGGGATCGCTTGCCAGCCGCGCTGATTGGCTGGACAACTGAGCTGCACGGTAGTGGTATCGTGTGCGGCGATGTCACAGACTTGTTCGCTGCTGCGGCCGGTGTTGAAACCGACCGAGATGGCGTGGCGCGCGTAGGCGCGGCGGTTGATCAGATGAATCGTGTAATGGCACTCGTCGCCGACAAACACGGCCGCCGCCGAGCCACTGCGCAGATGCAAATAGGCCAGATTGCGGAAGCACCAAAAGGTATTGAGGATGGCGACACCAGCGAGAAGGAAGGTCAGTGCAAAGCCCAGACTGAGGCTGTAATTGGTGGCGGTAAGAAACATGATCAGCAACAGCAACACGAACATCCAGCCTGCTTTACTCGGCAAGGTGAATACCCGTCTTTGCGTGAGATAGACTTCGCCGCTTTCCGCTTGGCGTTCCAGAAAAATCAGCTCGCGCAGACGCCGGCGTAAAGTGGTCAGCATCACAGCGCCTGTCTACAGTGGCACGCTGTGCATTAATTGCGTCAGCAATTCATGGCTGGCACCGGGTTTGCCGAGTACCGATTTCAGCGGGCGCAAACGGTGCGCTATGACTGGTATCAAGACTGCTTGTATATCTTCCGGCAGCACATGGTCACGCCCTTCTAAGGCCGCCCAAGCGCGCCCCGCCTGCAATAAGGCAATGCTGGCGCGTGGACTCATGCCCTCGGCAAACACGTCGCCACGGCGGCTGGCTTGTGCGAGTGCTTGCACATAATCGATCAAGCTGGCGGCGGTGTGGATCTGTTTCAGGGCTTGCTGGGCTTGCAAAAATTGTGTCGGATTCATCACTGCCGGTAAGTTGGCCAGCAAGCTGCGACGGTCTTCGCCAAGCAGCAGTGCGCGTTCGGCGGCGGCATCGGGGTAACCGAGCGAGAGGCACATCAAGAAACGGTCGAGTTGCGATTCCGGTAAGGCAAAGGTACCGACTTGGTGGGAGGGATTTTGCGTGGCGATGACAAAAAATGGTGTCGGCAAGGGCCGGGTCTGTCCTTCTACCGAAACCTGATGTTCTTCCATTGCCTCGAGCAAGGCCGATTGGGTTTTCGGCGGTGCGCGGTTGATCTCATCGGCCAGCAAAACTTGACTGAAGATCGGGCCAGGATGAAACTGGAATTGGTTTTTTTCGCGTTCGAAGATGGAAATGCCGGTGATGTCTGCCGGCAATAAATCGCTGGTGAATTGCACACGATTGAATTGCAAACCCAGCGAGCGCGCCAAAGCGTGGGCCAGTGTGGTCTTGCCGACGCCGGGCACATCTTCGATCAGCAAATGACCGCCGGCCAACAATCCGGCCAAGGCCAAGCGAATGCTTAACTCCTTGCCGATGATGATTTGATTGACTTGCGCAGCAACAGCATGGACTTGAGAAAACATCGGCTTCCTTGTTGGACGAATTTTGCACAGTGTAAACGGAAATGTTGCTGTCCGTAATAATTGTCGCGTCTCAATAATGCATATTTGCAAAAGTGTCGGAATAGGCGGACACTGCTAACATGATAATCACAGAGCAGCATTGCCACGGCCGCCGGCCGCCGCAGCGTGTCTGTTCGCGCCAATATTGAGACATGACTACTGCGTACTACACCCACGCCGATTGCAAGCGCCATGAAATGGGCGCTTGGCACCCGGAATCGCCGGACCGTTTACAGGCCATCGAAGATCAACTCATCGCCAGCCGGATTCATGATTTGCTCGACCATCGCAGCGCGCCGCTGGCGCAAGAAAGCGACTTGGCGCGGGTACACAGCGCCGATGCGATTTACCGTATCCGTGAAAATTGCCCGGCCGAGGGTTCGGACTACGCGCATTTTCCGCTCGATGCCGATACCTCGCTCAATGCTTTTACTTGGCGCGCCTCACTGCGCGCCGCCGGGGCAGCGTTGGCTGCCACCGATGCCGTGATTGATGGCAATATCGAAAATGCCTTTTGCGCGATTCGTCCGCCTGGTCATCACGCCACTTCGCGTGAATCCATGGGTTTTTGCATGTTTAATAACGTTGCCGTTGCTGTAAAGCATGCACTGGAAGTACGTGGCTTGCAGCGGGTCGCCATTGTCGATTTTGATGTTCATCATGGCAATGGCACTGAAGACATTTTCGCCGGCGATGAGCGGGTGTTGATGGTCAGTTTTTTTCAACATCCGTATTACCCCTACAGCGGCGCCACGTCGGCGGCCGCGAACATGCTCAATGTGCCGGTGCCGGCGCACAGTTATGGCGAAACGATTCGTGAATTGGTGTTGCAGCAATGGTTGCCAGCCCTGCGTACATTCAAGCCGGAAATGTTGTTCATTTCCGCCGGCTTCGACGCGCACCGTGACGATGAGATGGGGCAGCTTGGCTTGGTCGAAGCAGATTACATCTGGTTGACACAACAAATCATGCAAGTCGCGCGTGAAACCGCGCAAGGGCGCATCGTCAGTTGCCTTGAAGGTGGGTATAACTTGGCGGCGCTGGGGCGTAGCGTCAGTGCGCACATCAAAGTTTTGGCCGAACTCGATTAAGGGCTGCGGCGATCGTTAAATTTGATCAGGCAAACGTTAATTTGTGTTGTTTAGACGACGTTTTTGCAGTGTTTAACAGTTTCTTTGTGGAATTTTTTTGGGAAATTTCCTACAATTATCATTGATTGTTTGAAATAGATTTACAGGGCAAACCCGTTGAAAAACGGCGACGCAAAGCCACCGGCCTAAGGCGCACCAGCGCTACGGCAGCGGGGTTGCCAACGCAGACCTGATCTCGTTGCGCATATGCCGTCCTGCACCCTTACGGAGCGTTGACATGATGCATAAATTTTCCCCCTCAGCAGTGACAGTCGTTTTTCCTCGTACTGTTTTGGCCGCCGCCTTGCTGAGCTTGCTCAGTGCCTGTGGCAGCGGCAGCGGCACTGACAACAAAACCGCAGCGGCCGATGCGCCGGCGGCAACGGCAACAGCATCAACGACTTTGGAAGTGAGCTTGGGTGACATTCCGCTGTTGACGCAAAGCGCGCAACCGAGCTTTCACGTCGCGCCGGTATTACTCGATGTGCCGGCCGATATTGATCAGGGTAATGGCAGTGTTTCAGCCCTGATGGCGCCGCGCCAGCAAACTGTTCCGGTGCAATTCCAGCATTTATCCGCGCGCGGCTTGACTGCCGCCACTTTGCATTCCGCCCAGCAAACCATACAAGAGTCGGCCGTCAGCCAAACCCTTACGCCCAGTGCGACACCGACGGTGGTGTCGACCTATACGCCGGCACAAATTCGCGCAGCCTACGGTTTGCCGGCTTTGCCTGCCAGTTTTACCGGCCTGACGGCGGCCCAGGCGGCGCAATTCGGTGCCGGCCAAACGATTTACATCGTTGACGCACAGCATGATCCGAATGCGGCCCTGGAATTAAGCACGTTTAACCAAAAATTCGGCTTGCCAGCGTGCACCAGCAAGACTGTCAGTTCCGTGCCCTTGGCCGCTGCATCGCTGACTTCCTGTGAATTGATCGTCGCTTACAACACCGCATCCGGTACCTTAACCACGACGGCACCGGCTTATAATTCCGGTTGGGCCACTGAAATCGCGCTCGACGTCCAATGGGCCCACGCGACCGCACCGCTGGCACGGATCGTGTTGATTGAAGCGCCCGATGCCTCGCTCAACAGTTTGATCGGTGGCGTGCAATTGGCCAACGCCATGGGCCCCGGCGTGGTGTCGATGAGTTTCGGTGCTGCCGAAGCCGGTTACACGGCTTCGGTTGACAGCGTGTTTACGGCTGCCAAGATGACTTACATCGCCGCCACCGGTGACGGTGGCGCAGCGGTCAGTTGGCCGGCGGTATCGAGCAATGTGCTTGCCGTCAGCGGCACTTCCTTGACGTATTCGGGAACTGGTGCGCGTGCGGAAACGGCGTGGTCTGGTACTGGCGGCGGCATGAGTGCATATACTGTCACCCCAGCTTACCAAAACAATAGCGTACCTGGCATGGGCTCGCCGGCCCATCGCACGGTGGCCGATGTCTCATTCAATGCCGATCCGAATACCGGTCAATATTTGGCCACCATCAGTCCGGGCAGCACGGCAGTGAGCTGGTTGTCGGCCGGCGGCACCAGTTTGTCGACGCCGCAGTGGGCCGGCATCGTCGCCGTCGCCAATGCTGTACGAGCACAAACTGCCCAAGCCGCCTTAGCCGGTCCGCATGCCATGCTGTACACCAAAATTGCCAGCGTTCCCGGCAGTTATGCCAGCGCCTTTGCTGACATCACCAAAGGCAGCGACGGCACTTGCGCGACTTGCACCGCCAAGCTCGGTTACGATCCGGTTACCGGTCTCGGTACGCCGAATGTCACGGCCTTGCTGACTGCCTTGAATGCCGCTGCTCCGGTCAGTGCGCCGGTGGTTGGCAACGCCGGCATCAGCGGCCAAGTCGGCACGGCCTTGTCATTCACGGTCTCGGCCAGTTCGGTCAATCCGCTTACTTACAGCTTGAGCGGCGCACCGGCTGGTATGGCGATTAACAGCAGCGGGATCGTCACTTGGGCGGTACCGGTGGCCGGCACGTACACGGTCACGGTCACCGCCAGCGATGCCAAAGCCAATCTGTCCGGCAAAGGGATTTACACGGTGACGATTGCCGCGCCTCTGCCTCCGGTCGTCAGCGCTGCGAGTATCAGCGGCAAAGTCGGTACGGCCTTGTCGTTCACTGTCAGCGTCGTCAATGCCAATCCGGTTACGTATAGCATGACGGCCGCCCCGAGTGGGATGACGATCAGCACGGCCGGTGTGGTGACATGGGCAACCCCTGTATTGGGAACCTATGCGGTGACGGTGACGGCACTCGATGCCAAAACTGGTTTAAGCGGCAAAGCGGTCTACACCGTGATAATTGCTGCGCAGCCTGCACCGGTGGTGAATGCTGCGGCCATCAGCGGCAAAGTCGGCACGGCTTTGGCTTTCAATGTATCCGTGACGGCTAGTAATCCACTCAGCTACAGCTTGAGCGGTGCCCCGAGCGGGATGACGATCAGTAGCGCCGGTGCGGTCAGTTGGGCAGTACCAGTGGCCGGCACGTATGCGGTGACAGTGATTGCCAAAGACAGCAAAACCGGTTTGAGCGGGCAGGGCGTGTACACGGTCAGTATCACCGCAGCCGGCGTGGTCGGGCCGGTGATTACCGCTCCCGCCATGACCGGTGTGCTGGGTAAAGCACTTAGCGGTACCATCAGCATCGTCGATGTCGGTGCCAGTTCAGCCTCGATTTCGATTGCCGGCGCACCGTTGGGGATGTCGTTCTCGCTGTCCGGGGCAATCGTGATCACGGCTAGTTGGGCAACACCGGTCACCGGCAACTATACGCTCACCGTCACGCTAACCGATAATCTCGGCCGCACGGCCAAGGCCTTGGTACCGATTACGATTACTGCCAAGTAAAACGGGCCTGAGCTAGCCCGGCGCGCACTGTTTTTCGGTGCGCGTTTTGTTGTCTGCACACTGGTTTTACCGGCTTTGAGCACGAGAAATGTAAACTTTTGGGTCAATGGCGGCATAGTTCCGTACAATATCGCTTTGATTTCGCAAAAAAGAAGAACAGGCATGTCTATACAATGGTTCCCCGGCCACATGAACGCCGCCCGCAAGAAGGCGGCGGAAACCATGGAAAATACCGATCTGGTCATCGAAGTACTCGATGCGCGGATTCCTCAGGCCAGTTGCAATCCTATGGTGGAGTCGCTGCGTTTGTTTCGGCAGCGTCCTTGCCTGAAAATTCTCAATAAAGCCGATCTGGCTGATCCCCACGCGACCCAGCTTTGGCTCGATTTTTATAATGCCCAAAAAGATGTGTATGCAGTGGCGATGAGTTGCAAGAAGCCGGCCGATGTTGCCAAGGTGCCCGGCTTTGCGCTGAAAATGGCACCGCATCGCGGCGTGCCGACCAAGCCTTTACGTATGATGATCATGGGGATTCCCAATGTCGGTAAGTCGACCTTGATGAACGCCTTGCTCAAAAAGCGCGTGGCCAAAGTCGGCGATGAACCGGCTGTGACCAAGACGCAGCAGCGTTTATATCTGGGCAGTAATATGATTTTGACCGATACGCCGGGGATGTTGTGGCCCAAGATTGCCCATCCTACCGATGGTTTGATGCTCGCTGCCAGCCATGCGATCGGCATCAATGCCTTGATCGAAGAAGAGATCGCTACTTTCTTGGCCGAGCAATTGCTGCAGCATTATCCGCAATCCTTGGTCACGCGTTATGGCTTTACCCTGGCCGGCATGGATGCCGTGGCGGTGGTCGAAGGGGTGGCGAAGAAACGCGGTTACAAGCTCAAAGGCGGCGAATGGGATTTTGAAAAAGCCTCGCACACTTTACTGCTCGATTATCGCAGCGGAGCCTTGGGACGGGTGAGCTTGGAAACACCTGCCAGCCGCCAACATTTGCTGGCGACCTATGTGCCACCGCTCTTGTTAGGGCAGGGTAAGGATATCACCAGCAGTATGCCGCAAGCCGACACCGAGCCGGCCGACTGAAACGCCTCAGTGGATAGACAAGCGCGTGAAGGACTCCAGATAATTGAGCAGACCATCGGACGATTTGCCGGCCAATTCCACATTGCCCTTGGCAATCGCTTTGGCGATTAACAAGTGGCAGCGCGCGCATTCTTCAATATCGCCCTCATGTTGGTAGGCGTACCAAAAGCGACGGCTTTTGATGATTAAGGGTATGACGGCCGCAACGGCAGACGGATTGAGGCAGGCATCGTGCACGATATGGTCAAAGGCTTGATCGGCCGCCATGTATTCAGCCAGCGTATGCCGTTTGGCCGCAATCAGCATTTGTTCGGCACAGCTGACGAGTTGCTTGCGCTGTTCGGCGCTGACATGTTGTGCCGCGCGTTGGATGATCAAGCGTTCGATCACGCGCCGAGTTTCGAGCAGGGTAAGGTGTTCCTTGACTTCGATCTGACTGACGATGAGGCCGCGTCGTGGCATCGGCGTGATCAAGCCGTTGGAAGACATGCGCATCAGGGCTTCGCGCAGAGGGGTACGCCCGAGTCCGGTTTTTTCCATCAGCGCCGCTTCGATGATGGGGGCGCCGGGTATTAATTCCATCGTGACGATCATGCTCTCGATGGCGTCGTAAGCGATGTCTGCTGCGCGTTTTTTTTGCACCGGCGCGAGCGACGTGGAGGGAGGGTTGAGCATGAACGGACCTTGGCTGAACGAAAGAGTAATACTGATGATACCCGCTTAACTCTGAATATTACTTTGTTTAAAGTGTAAATGACAAATTAACGCGCTGTTTTCTACTAAATCGCCGCCTTATTTTTTGTCTTTGAGCAATTTTACCTGGCGCAGCCAAGTTTCTTGCCAGCTTGTTTGCGTCGCTGAGGATGGATACCTGCTATGCCTGTCAAGGACGATGCCGTGCGATTGACGGCTGCCGCCAGTGCCCAATTAGCGCGCCAAGTCGCTGATGTGTTTTTTGCCGAAGCCTTGTTCGATCGCATGAGCGATATCGTGTTTTTTGTCAAAGATTGTGCCGGTCGCTATGTGGTAGTCAATCAGACCTTGGTACAACGCTGCGGTTTGCGCAGCAAGCAGGCCGTGCTCGGGCGAACTGCCGAGGCGCTGTTTCCGGCTGGGCTGGCGGCCAGTTATGCCGCTCAGGATGCCTTGGTGCTGAGTGGGAAACGGCAATTATTTGATCAACTCGAGTTACACCTTTACACAAATCGGCGTCAAGGTTGGTGTTTGACGCAAAAGATTGCGCTCTATGATATGCGCCGTAACATTATCGGCATGACCGGTATTTCGCGCGATTTGGCGGCACCGGATCGGCCGCATCCGCAGTTTGCTGCTGTCGCACTGGCATTGCGGTATCTACAAGAGCATTATGCGCGTGCCGTATCGATGGCTGAGCTGGCGGCCTTGAGCGGCTTGTCGGTGGCGCGGCTCGAGCATCACTTCCGAAAAATTTTCTCTCTCACGCCACGGCAGATGATGCTCAAACTGCGACTCGATGCCGCCGCACGCTTACTCAGTGACCCCGGCGTCAGTATCACCGAGGTCGCATTGACTTGCGGTTATCAGGATCACAGTGCGTTTTCACGCATCTTCAAAGCCACCGTCGGCATGACTCCGAGCGCTTACCGCGTACATATTGCGAGCCTTTAATCAGGCCGTGCTGGTGATACCCCAGATGAAGGGATCGCGCGGGTCGAGCAAGAGCTGCGCCTCGGCGGTGATGAAGGCGCTACCGCGCACGACCGGCAAGATGTGTTGCGGCTGTCCTGCAGCATTCTGGACGCTGCGGTACGAGGCGCAAAACACGCTGCCGATCAGACTTTCCTGACGCCATATCTGGCCCGGAGCGAGTACACCATCTGCCGCCAGACAGGCCAACTTGGCGCTGGTGCCAGTGCCACATGGCGAGCGATCATAGGCGCCGCCCGGGCAAAGCACGAAATTTCGACTGTCGTTGCGGCTGTCGGCAGCAGCGGCGAAGAGTTCGATATGGTCGATAGGCGCGCCGTTGGCACCCTGTATGCCAAGCTGTTCCAGTGCCAAGCGCACCGCGCGCGCATAGCTGCCAAGTGCGGCTGCATTGGATAAGTGCAAGCTTTGTTGGTGCTCGCCAATGAGGAAAAACCAGTTGCCACCCCACGCGATGTCGCCGCAGACCGTACCGATGCCGGGTACTTCGAGCGTGACGGCGCGGGCATGGCGATAGGCCGGTACATTGTGCACGCTGACACTGTGATCATCATGCAGTTCGGCAGCGACGATACCGACCGGAGTTTCTATTTTGTGTCGCCCTACAGCAATTTTTCCTTGATATGCCAGAGTCGTGATGAAGCCTATCAGTCCGTGTCCGCACATGCCCAAGTAGCCGACATTGTTGAAAAAAATCACACCGGCGACGCATTCGGCATCCTGCGCCGGGCAGACCAGTGCGCCGACGAGGACATCGGCACCGCGCGGCTCGCACACGCTGGCGCGGCGATAATGGTCGAATTCCGCTCGCATGAGCTGTAATTGCTCGGCAACGCTGCCGCCGCCGAGCGCCGGGCCGCCGGCGATGATGACGCGGGTCGGTTCACCGCCGGTATGCGAATCGATGACGTGTATGCTGTGCATGGCTACTCCTGAGCGCGTGTTTTGTTATCATAGCGCCCGACGCGATGGCATGTCTTGAGCGATTCCGGGCCGCAGCGCGGCGAAATCGGCACAGTCGCTCGGTTTGCTGGCCCCGACGCACAAGCTGTGTTGTTTTTTGCAACGGTACAATGGTAAAGTAGTCGCATCGCTTGGCGATCTGCAAAAAAATTTTGTGGAAGATGTCGTAACGAATGAATGTATTTGTCAATAAACCCGATACCACATTTTCTGAGCCTATCAGAAGGCGTCTGGCCGTCGCCTTGTGTTTATCCTTGCTCTTGCATGGGATCTTATTGTCTTTGCAATTTGCAGCCCCAAGTGCAGCGCGCCTCAAGAATACGACCGTGCTGGCGGCCGTCGAGACGCCGGCACCCTTGGTGTTGAACTTGATGCCAACTGCCGAGCTCGAGCAATTAAGGCCCTCCAGTAGCTTGCCGACTGCACTGCCGCCCCCGGCCGTAATTACTGGCATGCAAATTTTGGCCGCTCGTCCGGTTCCGCCACCTGTGAAAAAAGTGAAAAAATCACGGCGGCATCGTGCTGCAAGCTTGCTGCCGCCGCCACCACCACCGCCACCAGCTTTGCCGCTAGCGAATTTACCCGACCTGATTACTCAGGATGTCCATCGCGATGAGAATTTTGTAGTGGCCGTGCGCGCCCCAGAAGATCCTGCGCGTAGCGATACGCGGCTTAGCGCTGCGAGCTTGCCGGTTGCTGTGCCTGAAGCGGCCAGTGCGAGCCTTGCTGTTGATACGCCCTCAGTTGCCAGCCCAGCGGTTGTTGCAGCGTTGCTTGTTCCCGCTGTTACTCCTGCAGTTGTGCCGGCGCTTGAAATCCCGACTGCAAGCTTGCCAGAACCTGTGCCCGTGGCCGAACCGGAACCGTCGCGTGCGAAATCGACTCGGCGTAAGGCAATCGCTGCACCGGATTTGAGCGAACACAAGGCCGATCTACCTGCTCGTCAGAACTTGCTGCAGCAATTATCGAGCGAGACGAAGCAGGAGGCCGAAGCCGCAATACGTCTGCAGCAAGCTCATGAGGCGGCGAGGCAGCAAGAACGCGAGTCGGCCGCCACGCAAGAGCGTCTGGCGGCCGCCGCCGCCAGTTTGACGCAACTCACGCAACAGCGTCGGCAACAGACACTGCCGGACCCTGCACTCGAACAGCAATTGCAGGAAGAAGTGCAGCAGCGCGAACAACTGCGTAAGCAGCATGCTGCGGCTATCGAGCGCCGCCAGCAGGAGCAGGAGTTGCTGGCTCGAGCTCAACAGGAGGTGCAAGCAGCCCAAGCTGAGAAAGATGCCCAAGCTGCCCAAGCCGCCCAAGCCGCCCAAGCCGCCCAAGCCGCCCAAGCCGCCCAAGCTGCGAAAGATACCCAAGCCGCCCAAGCCGCCGCAGCGCTGGTCGCACGAAACCAAGCCGAACCCGGCGATGCGCTTTCCGGCACCATCGACGGCAAGTTAGGCAAGCGCAGCGCCGTCAGTGACGCCGTGGGGCAGGGAGACTTGAGCAGCGACTTGGCGAATCGCTCAAGGCAGCGCGGACTCGATTATTTACGCGCCGTTCCGCCCTTGCCACGACGCGATAGCGTTCTCGTGCCACGACGCTATAGCGATCAGGGCAGCCGCGAAAAGGATATCCAGTTGCGCATGTACGCAGAGAGCTGGAAGCAGAAAATTGAGCGCAATGGCAATCTCAACTATTCCCAACTCTCGGCGCAGCGTGCGCGCGGTGATGCCTTGGTCAGTATCGGCTTGCGCAGCGATGGCAGCGTGACGGAGATCAGGATTTTACGCTCGACTGGCCGCGTCGATCTTGATGCGGCAATCAACAACATCGTGCGCCTCAATGCCCGTTATGCCGTGTTTCCAGCGGCGATTGCCGATCAATACGATGTCATTGAAATTCGGCGCATTTGGAGTTTTGACGAGCAATTGAAAATTCTCGACGAACTGCGATGAAGCACTTCGGTGACCTTGGGCGCAAACAGTTACACTATGTGTTTTCAACTTCAGTGGAAAACTCGCCATGCACATTTTGATCACTGGCGGTACCGGCATGATAGGCCGTCGTTTATGTGCAGCCTTGTTGGCTGACGGCCATCAACTGACGGTACTGAGCCGCCGTCCGCAAACGGTCGCCAGCATCTGTGGTGCGGCCGTGCACAGCATGGCTGATCTCAATGAATACCACAGTGAGATGGTGTTCGATGCCATCATCAACTTAGCTGGCGAAGCGATCGCCGATGCGCGCTGGAGTCCGGCACGCCAGCAAATTCTGCGCACTAGCCGAATCGCCCTGACCGAATTATTATTACAGAAAGTCCATGCCGCACAGCGACGCCCCCAGGTGTTTCTCAGTGGGTCGGCGGTCGGCTTTTATGGTGACAGCGGTGCCACCCCGCTGAGCGAGCAAGCCGCTGCCGGCGGCGATTTCAGTGCGCAATTATGTGTTGATTGGGAAGCCGCAGCAAATCAGGCGGCCGCGCTGGGCATCCGCACCTGCATCTTACGTACTGGCTTAGTGCTCGATGCAAGCGGCGGCATGCTCAAGAAAATGCACCTGCCGTTCCAGCTCGGACTCGGCGCGCGCCTCGGTCAGGGCAGTCAGTGGATGAGCTGGGTTCATGTGGCCGATTACGTCGACATGCTGCGGTTTTTGCTGACGCAAACCGAGGCCGCCGGGTGTTTCAATATGGTGGCACCGGAACCTGTATCGAACCGCCAGTTCACCGCCGCGCTCGCGCACGCGCTGCACCGGCCGGCACCGTGGCTGATTCCCGCTTTCGTATTGCGACTTGCCATGGGGGAAATGTCGAGTTTGCTGCTGGGCGGACAGCGTGTGCTGCCGGCCAAGATCAGCGCGCTTGGCTACCGCTTTCGGTTTACGCGCTTGGCCGATGCGCTGGCCGATCTTTATGCGTCACGGTAGGGCTGCCGGGGCAGCGTAATACTGGCTGCTCAGGGTTTTGAACTGTCCCCCATCGCTATTGATGGTGGTTTGATGCGACTCACCGGCACTGAACACAGCCCCAAAGCCGCCGACGGCAACCAAGTCAGTTGCATGGGTGAGGAAATAATGGGCGCGGTTGTCGCGCCAAGCATTGGCCACGCCACCGGGCTGCACCGATGGTGCGCCGAGTGGCGTTTGCCACCATAGCAAAGGTAATTGCAAACCTTGGTGATATGTTTGTGCCAGGCTCAGATGTTGGCTGAAATTCGGCGTGCTCAGATTATTTTCATCCCAATACCACGGCGTGCTGCTGCTGCGTTGGCAGTAGCTTGCTTGAACGCTTTTTTCAAAGCAACCGGCATCGCGGTCCAGTGTTTCCATGACGATGAAATCGGCCTTGTCGGCACCGAGTTTTTGCATGAATCCCAAGGCCGTGCCGGCCAAGTCGGGAAACAAGGAAGTCGGGAAGCCGACGTAGGCAAGTGGTGCATACTTGCGTGCAGTTTGCAGCAAACATTGGGCGACACCTTTGACATCGTTCGACAGCGTGCTGCAATCGGGATTGCTGCTGACCACGGCCGCGACGGTGCTGGGATCGGCATTGCTCGACAAACGCTGCGCATAGCCCCAGAAATCCGGCTCAAAATTGACCAGCACTGGTTTGCCAACAATTTTGATTTGCTGGAATAATAGGCTCACATTAGCCCAATAGGCCGTCATGAATATCGGATCACTGAGACCACTCAGATTGCCATCGCCATTGCTGGCCATTTGGTAGAGCGTGAACATAGGCACGGCACCGAGACTGGCGGCATTCGCCGCCACGAGTTGCACATAGGCACCGCTTGGGCTATTCCAAGTCGGCCACGCCGTGCTGCCGACGCCGTTGAGATACTGATCATAGATTTCTATGTGCAGGTTTTGTTTATTGATATCAGCCACACTGGTCGAGCCCAAGCCGAGCAAGAGGTGCTTGCCGAGGCCGAGCTGCGCGCTCAGGGCGGCGGCTTTTTGCGCCAGCGTCAAGGGCGGCGGTGGCGTGCTGACTACCGGCGGGGTCACTGGTGGCGTGACTGGCGGTGTTACTGGTGGGGTGACCGGTACCGTGATTGGTGGTGTGACCGGCACGGTCACCGGCGTAGTGCCGCTGGCCAGTGCGGCACTGCCACCACCACCACCGCAGGCGGCCGGTAGCAGGAGCAAGCTATAACTGAGTAAGGAAGAAAGTTTCATGAATTTGAATTTGTAGAAGAAGGCTTGAACCTATGATATCCGATGTAGCAAATGATGATGCAGCAAATCAACGCCTTCATTGTCCGCGTTGTCAGCGTCCTGCCGACACCTGTATTTGTGCCTGTAGCCGGCCGATTGCCAACTGTTGCGAAGTATTGATCCTGCAACATCCGCTCGAAGTCAAGCAAGCCAAGGGTAGTGCCGGCCTGCTCGATTTATGCCTGCAGCGCTCGCAGATTTGGGTGGGGGAACAATTTGATGAAGCCAGCTTACAGCGTGCGTTGTATGGCACCTCGGCAGAGTACCCGGGCCAGTCTCAGCCGGTGTTGCTCTACCCCGATACGGCCGACAACCAAGCGCCGGCCTTACGTGGCACGGCAGCGCCAGTTGTCGTTCCAGCCTCCTTGCCAGACCAGCCGCGGCAACTGCGTCTGGTGCTGCTCGATGCAACCTGGCGCAAGAGCCGCAAAATGCTATACCTGAACCCCTTGCTGCAAGCCTTGCCACGCGTTTCCTTGGCGGCGATGCCGCCGTCGCATTACCGCATACGCAAAGCCCACAAGCCCGATCAACTGGCCAGTCTGGAAGCTTGTGCGTATGCACTCATGCAGCTCGAACAGAATGAGGCGCGCTATCTGCCCTTGCTGGCTGCCTTCGACGCCTTCGTCGCGCTACACAGTGCGCGCACCGCCGCCTATCGCCAGCAATAAAAAAAAGCCCCGCTTGCGCGGGGCCCAATGGAGTCTGGTCAGGGTCGGTTGTTGTTTCAGATTAAGACGTTAATAATGGCATTACCGATGCCGATCAGGGCCGCGCCCGAAATCAAACCGGCACAAATAGGCTCACAACCTTCCACCCAGAAGCGATAGCCACTGCTATTGGTTTCTCGGTGGCGGCGGCCCATCCACCAGAATACCAAGGCACCGAGCCACATCGCCAGACTGGCGTCAGGTGGCAACACTACACCCAAACCGATAGAGACGGCCGACAAAGGGAAGCGCCCTTTGGTGGAAATCCGCGCCAGTTCGATGGCGACGGCACAGATTGCCGCGACCGTCATCGCGATCAGGGCCGAAACCGGCAAGCTGTGGATGCCATGAGCGATCAAATCGGCCACGCCCTTCCATTGCACGGCGGCGGGGAAGGCAAATTGATCGCTGACAATGGTGGCAGTACTGCGTACACCATTGCTGTCCGGTGGCAGGAACAACAAATAAAACAAGGGAATACAGGCCAGCGCGCCGGAAATAATGCCGATCACATGGCCGATCGCTTGCTGGCGCGGTTTGGCACCGAGCATGTAGCCTGGTTTGATGTCAGACAGCAGATTGGCGGCATTGAGCGCCACTTCCGCCGTCATCCCGGCCGGAATCAGATTATTAGCCGGATTGGCATGGTCGATGGCACCGATGGAAAACTGGGTGATTTTTGACAAAGCACCGGTCGGCACCCAAGAAGTCAGGGCCATAGAGTTGACGCCGATGACGGTGAGGATGAAAATCAGTGGCAAGGAAATGAAAGACAGCAACCAAGGTACGCCGAAAAATTCATGTGTGGCGGCCGCACCGATGACACTGAAAATCGGCACGCCGACATACGAAACCCACAGCGGCAATTCGATATCGCGTAAGACATCGTTAGCCAGCGGCTGGGCCGGCGCAGTGCCGGATTTTTTGCGCAGGCTTTTAAAGGCATTGGTAAAAATTTCCGGTTTTGCCAACAAGCCGACCAGGGAACCGACCACCATCATCGCCACGCCCCACCAGAGTGACCATTGATTAACGATTTCGGCGCGGTTGAGTGCCAGCAGGTGACCGTCTTGTGCTAAGCGTGGAGCGATGTCGCCACGGTTAATCATCCATGGTGCCAGCAAGGCAAAGTTGAGGAAGCCGCCCAGCAGCACGCTGCTAGCCACGCGTATGCCCATCAGTCCGCCGACACCAAGCATGGCGGCATCGATGGTGAAGCGCAATCCCAGTGTACGGATATCGACGCCGGCAATTTTCGGGATCCACAAATCGTATTTGATTGCGGCCGTGTAGTAGTAGTCGTCGAGTCGCTCACGCACGCTGAAGGCTTGGGTCATGCCGGTCCAGCTCTGCATTTGCAAAACTTTAAACTGAATCAATTTCATCCAACCATCACTGGTGATCATTTGGTAGCCGCCCGATACCAGTGCCGTCAGGCCCAGCAGACGCGCTTTGTACATGCCGGCTGCCGCGTCGCCGGTGTAGAGTGAGTCGAGCACGACGCCGCAGGCGCGGCCTTCCGGAAACGGCAACTGGTCTTCATTGATGAAGCGGCGTTTCATTGGAAAGGCAATCAAGACGCCGAGTATGGCGACCACCACCATCCAGATCATCATTTGCCACCAAGGAATGATTTTACCGCTCACCAGCATGAAGGCGCTCAAGCTGGCAATCAGCGGCGAAATCATATAACCGGCCGCCGTGGCGATCGATTGCGTACAATTATTTTCGAGTACAGTGAAATCGGTCGCGATGCCGGCTTTATTGAGCGCCTTGAAGAGCGCGAAAGCCAGAATGACCGAAGTCAGACCGACGCCGATGCCGACCCCGGTTTTGGCACCGATATACAGTGCCGTGGCAGCCAGAATGCCGCCGAGAAAGAAACCGGTGAAGGCGGAACGCAAGGTCAATTGCGCCATGTCGCCGCGATAGATATGGCTGAACCACCAAGCATCCTTTTGGGAGCGGGTCCAGCTCGCGATTTGCTCGTCTGATAGTTGTTGCAGCGCCATTTTGTCTCCAATATTGCTAATAAGTCTTAAAACTGACGCAATAATGACAGATTATTTTCTGAATTTTTTATTGCGCCTTTAAATCTGAAACTTTTTTTTCAGATGGCGCAGTATCCGAGTCACTCAGCGTGCTGTCAAGTTGTCTCGCGGTAATTCCGAATTTTTAATGGTTTTCCAGAAAAATGGCAGAGAAACCAAGTTTTAAAGCCTTGCATACATTCAAAAATAAAGCGCGAAATCGATAAAAAATGTCTGCTGCCTAGCCATGTTGATCAAAAATCTGACTAGGGTTTGAAACCCCGGCCTTCAGAGGCTGTCGCAAAAGCCTAATGGACGCTTTTTACACCTGAAACACCGTATGCCTCGTCATTCCTGCGTAGGCAGGAATCGAGTGGCACGCTAGTGCCTTCAGGGTGGGAGGGTCGATCAAGTGTACTTTTTTTCTGTGAGATGAACACGTCCTGCTGCGCCTGAGATAAAAGCCGCCTGCGCGGCAATGACGAATTGGGCAGCTGGGTGAATACAAACCCCTTCCAAAGTCTGTTCCATCGTCGCTTGCGACGATCCATTTAGTTGTCTGCGCCGCTAGGGAAACTCGTTGTGGCGAGCCTCAGCGTACGTCAGCCAAATTCGGTGCTCACGTCATGGTGAAATAAAAAAACCCCTGCAAGCAAACTTGCAGAGGTTTTTTTTGCATCAGGCAATACGCCCGATAAGCAATCTTACATCATGCCGCCCATACCACCCATGCCGCCCATGCCGCCCATATCACCCATGCCGCCGGCTGCTTTGTCTTCCGACAATTCTGCAACCAGTGCATCGGTAGTCAGGATCAGACCGGCAACCGATGCGGCATTTTGCAATGCCGAACGAGTGACTTTAGCTGGATCGAGAATACCCATTTCTATCATGTCGCCATATGTATCATTGGCAGCATTGAAACCGAAGTTGCCTGTGCCATTGATGATGGCATTGACGACGACGCTAGGCTCGCCACCGGCATTGGCAACGATTTCGCGCAATGGCGCTTCGATCGCTTTCAATACCAGTTTGATACCGGCTTCTTGATCAGGATTGTCGCCTTTGATGACGCCGGCTGCTTGACGAGCGCGCAACAGAGCAACGCCGCCGCCAGGAACAATACCTTCTTCAACGGCAGCGCGTGTTGCATGCAATGCATCTTCAACGCGTGCTTTTTTCTCTTTCATTTCAACTTCAGTTGCGGCACCAACTTTGATGACTGCAACGCCGCCAGCCAATTTGGCTACGCGTTCTTGCAATTTTTCGCGGTCGTAGTCGGAACTGGCTTCTTCGATTTGCGCGCGGATTTGTTTAACGCGGGCTTCGATACCAACAGCTTGACCGGCACCGTCGATGACCGTGGTGTTTTCTTTACCGATTTCGATGCGTTTAGCTTGGCCGAGGTCAGCCAAAGTGGCTTTTTCCAGCGTCAGGCCAACTTCTTCAGCGATGACTTGGCCACCGGTCAGGATAGCGATGTCTTCGAGCATGGCTTTGCGGCGATCGCCGAAACCAGGTGCTTTGACAGCAGCAGTTTTCAAAATGCCGCGGATGTTGTTGACTACCAAAGTAGCCAAGGCTTCGCCATCGACATCTTCAGCGATGATCAGCAATGGACGACCGGCTTTAGCAACTTGTTCCAAGATTGGCAACAGATCACGGATGTTCGAGATTTTTTTGTCGAACAGCAGGACGAAAGGATTTTCCAGAATCACTGATTGTTTTTCCGGATTGTTGATGAAGTATGGCGACAAGTAGCCGCGGTCGAACTGCATACCTTCAACGATGTCGAGTTCATTGTCGAGCGATTTGCCATCTTCAACAGTGATCACGCCTTCTTTACCGACTTTGTCCATCGCACGGGCGATGATGTCGCCGATGTTTTGATCGGAATTGGCCGAGATCGAACCGACTTGAGCGATTTCTTTGTTGGTGGTAGTTGGACGCGACAGTGCTTTAACTTCAGCAACGATGGCGACGACAGCTTTGTCGATACCGCGTTTCAGATCGGTTGGATTGAAACCGGCGGCAACGTATTTGAAGCCTTCGCGAACGATGGCTTGTGCCAGTACAGTTGCGGTTGTTGTGCCGTCACCAGCGTTGTCGGAAGTGCGCGAAGCAACTTCTTTAACCAACTGTGCGCCCATGTTTTCGAGCTTGCATTTGAGTTCGATTTCTTTAGCAACAGAAACACCATCTTTAGTCACTGTCGGCGCGCCGAACGAGCGTTCCAACACCACGTTGCGACCTTTAGGGCCCAAAGTGACTTTTACTGCATTGGCGAGGATATTGACGCCATTGACGATTTTTGCACGTGCTTCATCGCCAAATATTACTTGCTTAGCTGCCATGTTATTTTCTCCGAAATAAGGGAATACGATCAGTTACAAGGGTGCGGAATTACTTCTGCACGATGGCGAAGATGTCTTCTTCGCGCATAACCAAGACTTCATTGCCGTCAATTTTGACAGCTTGACCGGAATATTTACCAAACAATACGCGATCGCCGACTTTGACTTCCAGGGCGCGCAAAGTACCGTTTTCGAGTTGTTTGCCTGTACCAACAGCCAATACTTCACCTTGATCTGGCTTTTCAGCAGCAGCGTCAGGCAGAACGATACCGGATGCAGTTTTTGTTTCTTGATCCAGACGTTTGACGATCAAACGATCATACAGGGGACGAAGGTTCATACAAGCTCCTTAATTTGCGAGTAATTAATAGGGAATGAAATAGTAGCCGGGGAAAAGCTGTTAGCACTCTCTCCCGTCGAGTGCTAATTATATGGGCGACCTGCAAGCATTTCAAGCAACAAAAATCAACTAAATCAATTTTTCTTTTAAAAACAGTGAGTTATGCTGCGAAGAATCTTAAGGAAAACATCCGTTATTCAATGCAGCGGCAGGGTTTTGCTCTGCCTACCTGCCGCTTATTAACGGCTAGTAAGGAATTTACCAAGCATTTTTCGCAATCGGACAGTGAAAAAACATTAAAAAATTAATCTATTTGATCGATTTTCCCGTTGAATTTGTGATTTTTTGTCACGAAGCTACATTTCCTTGTGAAAACGTACAAAATGAGCGTGTGCGTATTTTTAAATAGTAATGCTCAGTCGCAACGTAGCGCGTACTGGCGTAGTGGAGGTCGTGATGGGTGGGTATCGTTTGTTGCATCAGTTGGTACTTTGCCTGCTCTTGGCAATGCCAGCCTGTGTCTCAGCGATGACAGTGGCGTTTATCAATCCTGGCAAGTCTGATGAAATTTTTTGGCTGACTGCCTCGCACAGCATGAGCGCTGCCGCCCATAGCCTGGGAATTCGGCTGGAAGTCTTGTATGCGCAGCGCGACCATTTACAAGTGGTGCAATTGGCGCGGCAATTGGCCGCCCGCACGCCGCTGCAGCGACCCGAATATGTCATTTTGTCGAATGATTATGGCGTTGCGGCAGAAGCCATCCGCATTCTCGACGGTGCCGGCATTAAAACCTTTCTTGCTTTCAGCGGCATTCGCGATCCGCAAGAACGGCAGCGCATCGGCTTGCCGCGTACTAAGTATCCGGGCTGGTTAGGCAGTTTGGAACCGCTGACGGCCGAGAGTGGTTATCTGACGGCGCGCGCCTTGATTGCCCGTGGTAATGCCGAGCACTGGCAAGACCCAGAAGGGCGCTTGCACCTGTTAGTCATCGCCGGTGACCGCTCGACTACCACTTCGCTCAAACGCAATGAAGGCATGCGTCGTGCCGTGGTCGAAGCCGGAAATGTGGTGATCGATCAAGAAATCTATGGTGAGTGGGCGCGCGCCAAAGCTGAAGAGCAAAGTCAGTGGTTGTATCAGCGCTATCCGCAAGCGCGTTTGATTTGGTCTGGCAATGATTTGATGGCCTTCGGGGCGATGAACAGTTGGCGTTTGCGTGGAGGCAAGCCTGGCGTCGATGCCCACTTCAGCGCCATTAACACCTCCGACGAAGCCTTGACGGCGTTGCAAAGTGGCAGCATCAGCGCTTTGGCTGGCGGTCACTTCATCGCCGGCGCATTTGCTTTGGTGATGCTTTACGATTACCACAATGGCAAAGATTTCAGTCAGGAAGGCTTGGAGCAGGAGCGCTCGATGTCGATCTTATTCAGTCGCGACGATGCGCGGCGCTTCAAGCAATTGTTTGGCGACCTTGATTTTGATCGAGTGGATTTCCGAAAATTCAGCCGAGTCTTGCATCCGGCCAGCACCGATTACACATTCAATTTTCGTGCTTTGTTGTCTGCTGGCAAGGAGCGTAAATGAGCATTACCCCCTTGCAACCAATAGCCGGCTTATTGATACGACGTGTGTTCAAATGGGTCATGCTGGCCATCATCGCTTTCAGCAGCCTGCAGGCTTGGCTCAATTACCGGGCGATTGAAAAGAATTTTGACATGACCATCAATGATGTCGTGCAAACGCACCTGCCCTTATTGTCATTGGCGATCTGGGATATTGAACCGCAGGCGATACAAAAGCAAATCGGCTTGCTGGTGAAAAACAGCCCTATCATTTACGCACATATTCGTGCCTCTACCGGTCAGCAATTCGAAGGTGGGCGTCGTGAATTGCGCAGCAACGGGCAAATATTGCAATTTGACATACCCGCGCAAACCGAGGGCACCGCAGCCTTGGGCGTGCTGGAGCTGGTGATAGACCGCAGCCGCTTGCGCGAAGAATTGCTGCGCAATTTCATCGTCGTATTCATTGAAGTGCTGGTACTGGCCATCTTCATCCTGATCGCCTTGGTCGCGGTATTGCGGCAGGATTTGCAAAGACCGATGCGGCAACTGGCCGATTTCGTTAAAAATTTACAAGCCAATCAAATTTCCACGCCGCTGGCTTTGGATTTGCCGCCCGGCCATGCCTACAATGAAATTGATCTTGTCATCGATGGTTTCCGAACCATGCAAGAGAGCATACAAAAACATATTTCGCAGCAAGATCAGTTGGTGTTGCAACGCACCGAGCAACTCGAAAACGCCATGTCTACGTTGGAAAAATTGTCGATTACCGATGGCTTGACCGCTTGTTACAACCGCTTGCTGTTCAATCAGCGTATGCCGACCGAAATGCAGCGTGCGACGCGCTATGTGCGCGAACTGTCAGTGCTGTTTTGTGATATCGATTTTTTCAAACGCGTCAACGATAGCTATGGCCATGCGGTTGGAGACAAAGTCTTGGTTTCTTTTGCCAACTGCATCAAAGATAATTTGCGCTCTGACTCAGATTGGGTAGTCCGTTATGGCGGGGAAGAATTCGTCGTTGTGTTGCCGGAAACCAGCTTGATCGCCGCCGTCGAGGTGGCCGAGCGCATGCGTGCCGCGGTTGAACAGGCCTTGGTCGTGCCGCTGGCAGACGGCACGATGCTGCAGATTACCGCCAGCTTCGGTGTGGCACAAAAAAAACCCATCGATACACTGGAAAATTTCATGCAGCGCGCCGACCAAGCCCTATATGTGGCCAAGAATCATGGTCGCAATCGGGTGCAAGCCGCGGATGGCCGCGTCACACTCAGAGAGATTCGCGACCGCGCGTCCTGAGCGGCGCTGCAACTGGGTGTAAGACCGCTTGGGCGGCACCAAGCAACTTGGCTGACAGGCGCTGCAGGCGCGGTGTCTGCACCTTCCACTGGTGCCAATACAAGGCTATATCGACGCTGCTGTGCGGCATCAGCCTTACCAACTCTGCCATGTCCGGTCCAGTCAGCATGACTTCGGGTATCAAACCCCAGCCCAGTCCGAGCACAATCGATTGATTATAAGCACCTGTCGCGGGAATGAAATGACTGGGGTAGCTGGCGCTCGGCAGGCCGAAATGGCTTTGCAAAAAAGTGCTTTGCAAGCTGTCTTTGCGGTTGAAACAGAGTACAGGTGCCAGCGCCGCACTGCTGCGCGTCATCCCCATCGGAAACCAACGCGCACAGTAAGCTTTGCTGGCTACAGCGTGATAACGCATGATGCCCAGAGCCATAGTATGGCAACCACGCATGCTGTCGGCTTCGGCAGAAATGCAACCGAGCACCAAGCCTTGTTCCAGCAGGGCATGGGTATGGTCTTGATCATCGATGATCAGTTCGAGCAAAATATTTTCCGCGATCAAAAAATCTGCCAGCCCCGGTAACATCCAGCTACCAACGCTATCGGCATTCACACCCAAGCTTACGCGCAGCGCAGAATGTCGCTCTCCTGCATATTCGGAGTGCAAATCCTGCTCCATTTCTTTGACTCGTCGCAAATGCTGCAAGAGCTTTTGCCCGGCCGGCGTCGCCCGGCAAGGACGGCTGCGCGTCATCAGCGTGACCCCAAGAGCGCTTTCCAAGGCCTTCAGCCTTTGCGACACGGCCGAACTGGTCAGGTGCAAAGCTTGTGCCGCCGCTTCAAAACTGCCGCTGTCGATCACACTGAGAAAGGCTTGCGCTTGCTTGCTGTCGAGGTGAAAGGCGGTTTGGCTGAGGAAAGTCATGATTAAGAAATTTTAATGAAATCGGAAATATTTTAAATTTACTTTAACTTCTCACTTTTAAAAAGCACAATCTGTCTTCCATTCTCACCAGAAAGTTTTTTTATGTGGCTATTTTTTTTCAAGGGCATGAGTTTGAGCGCAGGATTAATCCTTTCCATAGGCTCACAAAATGCCCACGTGTTGCGCATCGGCATTCGGCGTGAGCACGTCGGTTTGACCGTATTGATCTGCATACTCTGCGAAGCGGTCTTGATCTTATTCGGCGTGGCTGGCATGGGCAGTCTGATCAGCCGGCATCCGGCCGCACTCGATGCGGCCCGCTTTGGTGGTGCGGCCTTTCTTACTTGGTATGGTTGGCGCGCTTGGCGGGCCGCATGGCAGGCACAAACGCTGCGTGCCGACCCGCGCGGCCTCAAGCTTGATCGACGCACGGCCAGTTTAGCGGTGTTGGCCGTTACCTTGCTCAACCCGCATGTGTATCTCGATACCGTCATCTTGCTCGGTGCTGTAGCTGCACAGCAAGGGTTGCTTGGTCAATACTGGTTTGCTGCGGGGGCCATCTGTAATGCCGTCGTGTGGTTTCTGGCCTTGGGTTTCGGTGCCCGCTGGTTAGCTCCACTGTTCGCGCTCCCGCGTGCTTGGCAAATTCTCGATGTTGGTGTGGCTGTGCTGATGTGGGGCTTGGCACTCAATCTCTTATTCCACCGTTTGCCGCTGTAGTGCAATGGCTGGTGCACGCGCCTGATCGGCTTGCGCTACCTTGGAAAGTATTTGCTCCATGGTCCAGTGTCGCGTGATCCAGATCGTCAAGGCGGTGCCCGATAACTGTCGCCACAGCATGCCGGTGTGTTGCAGGTGGCCATGTTGGTAGGCGGAAGCGATACGCCAGGCAAAGATGCTCGAAGGCGGCGGTGCTTCGAGCGTCGCGGCGGCCAGCAGGTAGGAGAAGGGATCGAGTACTTCGAGTAACGGTTCGCCTGCGCAACCAGCGGCTGCCCACAGCGCTTGCTGCTGCATACGGTCGATGGATACTGCTGCTAAATCAGGCGTGCCGCCGAGTTCGCGCAAGCCGTAATAATACAGTGCCCAAGGGGTGGCTGCGAGCATCGCTAGGCACATAAAAGCCAATACTGCGAGGCGGATTTGATTGATTGTTTTCATCAGATTTCTATTCTATCGCAAATTTTTTCTGCCACGCAGCGCAGGCCTGTTCCCAAAAATGGCCGATATCCGTCGCGCTGCCGGGCAGTAACAAGCCCAGATGGCGTGCGGCAGGCAGCAAGGCTTCTTGCAGCAAATCATTATCACCGCGATCGAAGCCCAGCGCGCCGGTTTGCTTCGACAATTTTTCTCCTTGCTCATTGCACACGACCGGCACGTGCAGATAGCGCGGCTGCGGCAATTGTAACAACTGTTGCAGATAAATTTGCCGTGCGGTCGAATCGATCAAGTCGGCACCACGCACCACATCGGTGATGCCTTGCGCGCCATCATCAACGACGACCGCCAGTTGATAAGCCCAGAATCCATCGCCGCGGCGCAATATGAAGTCACCGGTTTGATGGCTCAGATCCTGAATTTTTTTGCCATACCAAGAGTCATCGAAACTGATGATGGCCGCAGGCTGTGGCGGCACGCGCAAGCGCCAGGAGCGTGCACGCTTCCCAGTTGCCAAGCCATTGCGACAAGTGCCAGGGTACACCGGCAAGGCCGCCGCCGCGCTGTGCCTTTGAGAGTCGGCAATTTCCTTGCGTGAGCAGGCGCAGGGATACACCAAGCTGCCAAGTTGATCGAAGGCCGCTTGATACAGCGCTTGGCGCTGACTCTGCCAAGTGACTGCGGCATGGCTGAGCATGCCGCAGCGTTGCAGCGACTGTAGAATATGTGTGTCGGCACCGGCTACCTGGCGATCGATGTCCAAATCTTCTATGCGTATCAGCCATTGTCCTTGGTGGGCGCGGGCATCGAGATAACTGGCCATGGCGGCAACCAATGAGCCCATGTGCAATGGTCCGGTCGGCGAGGGCGCGAAGCGTCCGAGATAAGGCGGGCGCATGCTGTTAATTTCCTAATAGCATACGTTGCACGACCGGGTCTTGCAGCTTCTGTAAAAACCAGTGCAAGGCCTTACCTCTGTTCGAGCTACGCCAGACGATGCGATTGCTGCCGATCAGCCGGTGGCCCTCGGTTTGTTTCTCTACCAAACTACCGTTGTTCAAATGCGGCAGGGCCAAACGACGTGGCAAGTGGCCACAACCGAGGCCGGCCAATTGCGCCGATAATTTCGCCGCAATCGAGGGTACGGTCAGGGTATCTTGGCCACGCAACAAGCCGGCCGTCATGCTCGGCAAGTCCAGACCGGTATCCCCGACCGCAATCGCCCTGTGGGTTTGAATCATTTCATGCGTCAGCGGTTCGCTGGCATGCGCGAGCGGATGTTGGGGGGCCACCGCGAACACCCAATCGATGCTGCCGAGTACGCGGGTGTGAAATTCTCCTTGGGTGCGGATCGCCTCCGGGCCATCAAAGGCGGCACCGATGGCTAAATCGGCACGGCCCGAGACCATGCTTTCCCACACACCCGATAAAATCTCTTGAGAGATGCGTAAGCGCGTGCCGCAAGCTTGTTGTTCAAATTCTTTGATCAATGGCAGTAAATCATCGAAGGCAATCACACCATCGAGGACGATGCGCAGCTCGGCTTCCCAACCGCTGGCGGCGCGTTTCACGCGGTTTTCCAACTCTTGTGCGGCGTTCAGCAAGTGCCGTCCCTGCAGCAACAACTCTTGCCCGGCAATCGTGAGTTTGGCACGGTGGCCGCGTCGGTCATACAGCAGCACATCAAGATCTTCCTCCAGCTTACGGATGCTGTAAGTGATCGCCGATGGAACTTTATCGAGGGCGGCAGCGGCGGCGGCAAAGCTGCCTTTGCGCTCAATCGCATCGAGAATTTGCAGGGCTTCGAGCGTCAGGTTCATTGTTGTTGAAAAAATTTGAATGATATATAGGAAATTTTACTCTTATCGGCTTCTTGCTGCTGGTCTATAGTGTGATCCATAGCATCAAATTAACGTGATTTCAGGAGAATCAGATGATTACACTCAGAGCTGCCGGTCAACGTGGTTATGCCGAACATGGCTGGCTCAAGTCCAAGCACAGTTTTTCTTTCGCCGAATATTATGATCCTGCCCACATGGGTTTCGGTCCGCTGCGTGTCATCAATGATGATTGGATCGCTCCCGGCATGGGCTTCGGCACGCATCCGCACAAAGATATGGAAATCATCACCTATGTGCTCGAAGGCGCGATTGCTCATAAAGATAGCATGGACAATGGCAGCACGATACACCCCGGGAATGTGCAATACATGAGTGCCGGCACCGGTGTGCGGCACTCTGAGTTCAATCCCGATGCGGCCACGCCTACCCGGTTGCTGCAAATCTGGATACAACCGAATGTGCTGGGCCAGCCGCCGCGCTATCAAGAACAAATCTTCAGCCGCGCCGATAAAGATGGTCGTCTGTGCCTGGTCGTTTCCCCAGATGGCAGTGCTGATTCTATCGCAATCCGTCAGGATGCGCGCCTGTACATAGGCTTGTTCGATGGCGTGCAAACGACCGAATTGGCCTTGGCAGCAGAGCGCTTGACGTATGTGCACTTGGCACGCGGCAGCTTGACCGTAAACGGTATCGCGCTCAAAGAAGGCGACGCCTTGAAATTGCAAGACGAGAGTTTGTTACAGATTTCAGCAGGACACGAGGCCGAAGTACTGGTCTTTGATTTGCCGACGTAAGCGCGGTTTTTTCTTTATCTCACCAACGAAACAGGGAGCAAATGATGACAACAGTAGCAATTGTGTACCATTCCGGCTACGGCCACACTACTCAAACCGCCCAAGCAGTACAGAGCGGTGCCAGCGCCACCGGCGCCAGCAGCGAATTGATCGCCATCGATGCCGAAGGCAATATCACTGAAGCGCAATGGGCCAGTCTGGCTGCTGCCGATGCCATCGTCTTCGGTTCGCCGACTTACATGGGTACCGTATCGTGGCAGTTCAAGAAATTTGCCGATGCCAGTTCCAAGCCATGGTATAGCCAAGTATGGAAAGATAAAATCGCCGCCGGCTTCACCAATTCCGCCAGCATGAATGGCGATAAGCTGGCTACCTTGCAAACTTTGTTTACCTTATCGCAGCAGCATTCGATGATTTGGGTCGGCACTGGTCTGATGCCAGCGAACAGCAAAGCAGCGCAACGCAACGACATCAATTATTTGGGTAGCTTCAGCGGTTTGATGACGCAGTCGCCATCCGATGCGTCGCCGCAAGAAGGACCTTTGCCGGGCGATTTGGAAACAGCGAAATTATTTGGCCAACGGATTGCCGAAGTGGCGAAAAAACTGCGCTGATCGCGCATTCGCGCCTGCGACCGGAACGGCAGCGTCCCTCAGCAGGCGCAGTTGCACTACTGATTGAGCACGATTTTCTGCGTCGCCGGTTCGCGCGCGAGCAGAAAACGCTGTATCGATTCCACCGTCACCGTATCAATTTGTCCGGCCATGCGACGATTGAAGGGTTGGTCGGCGAAACTGATATTGGCACGAAACAAACGCGCACCGAGCCGCGTGGCGGCGTCGATGTGCAGCGTGTCGGGCGTATAGCCGGCTGCTTTGAGCCAAGCCTGCGCCATATCGCGTCGATTAATATGCAGATCGCTGGCGCTGGCGGCGGCCAGTACTTCGAGTATCCATTGGTTAGAATTTTGATAGTCAGCGGCGAACGGATAGGCCAGCATATTGTAATGCGGGTCGTGCAGCCGGCGGGCGTTGCCATTGCTGAGAGCTTGCGCGATTTGCTGTTGCAGGGCCGGTGGCGGGATCAGAATCAGCGCTTCATAGGCGAACACATCGTCGAGAAAAAAATTCCCCACACCCTCATTGAACAAATCTGAGGCGGCAGTGCCGCATTGGTTCAATTCGTGCGTAATCAACCAGCGTCCATCCTGCTGTTTGCGGGCGAATGCCAGATGCGAATAGCGCACATGGTAGGCCGATAAATCTTGCCCTACCCGCGCCAGCAGCACCAACTCGGCTTGACTGGCATCGAGCCGCTGGCTGGTTTTTTGCGCGAACTCGAGTGCCTGCATGATTTTGCGCGCATCTTGGGGCGGACTATCACAGGCGCGGCCGGCCTGCGCCAAACCGCTCTGGCATAGCCACAGCAGCACGAGTGTGCGGCAAAAACGCCGCATCATGGCGCTTTACTATGCTGCAGCAAGGCTTTGCCGGCTTCATTGGGAATGAAGGCGAGCGCTTTGCCGGCGGCAATCAGCAGATAACCGGTGGCCGTAGCGCTGACTTCGATGACTGCGCCGCTGACGAGGGCCGCTTTCTCTATCCCTTGACCGGATAGTTTGATGGTCGTGCTCGCTGCTGTGCCTGAGGCCTTGAGCACTACCAGCATGCCATCGGCCAGATGCTGCACACTGTCGACGACAAGGCTGGCACCACCGGCCACCACCGACAGACTGCCCAAGACCACGATGCCGGCACCGACCGAGACATTTTCCGAGCCAGCCGAGGCGGCGCAAGACGGACAATCCGCCGCCTGTGCGGTGGGCAGCAGTGCCGCCAAGATGAGGCTCATGAGCAAACTGTGTGTGAGACGAGAAAACATGCTGAGTTCCGATGCATTGTGAAGTAGACAAAAACGTAACATGCCAGTAAATTCAAAAAAACACAAATACATTTATCAAAAATCTGACTAGGGTTGGAAACCCCGGCCTTCAGAGGCTGTCGCAAAAGGGTATTGAGTCGGTGTCATTACCCTAACTGGTGGCCACGTCATTC
>NZ_JASJVS010000025.1:0-60602 GCF_035019605.1 Undibacterium sp. 5I2
TGCCGCCCATGATTTACGAAAAAGAAATGGCAGAAAAAAAACCTATTGATGTGTCCGAAATAACTTGACCACTACACCAACACGTCTCCTGTGGCTGCGTCCACGCCAAACGCGAGCACATCCTCGCCGCGCATTGACATATTGCGATGGTCTTTCCACCGTAAGCGCTGAACCCCGTATTTGAAAGCTGTGAACTCGCCAAGGTAGGAAGTTCCCAATATCTCACCAAGATCGCCGGAGCGAATGGGCTTGGTCGTGGGCAGTTTCTCTTCGATGAATTCGGCCACCGCAGTCTTGCCCAACGTCTTCATTAAGTGGGCGACACGGGCGCCTGACGCGTATTGCGAGGGGATGAGCTTTGCTAGCACCTTGACGGCACCATTTATTTTCTTCGGCTCGGCATTGAGAACCGTCATCTCATGGCCGTTGACACTCTCCTTGGTGGCTGCACACCATTTAGCGAACTGCGCCATTCATCCCCCGATCTGTTGTAGTTTTCTTAAAATGGTATTAGCTTAATCACATAGGTACGGTCTACGCAGGTTCGTCGGAAGGAACGTCTACCGGAGACGACGGCACATTTGCCTTTTGCTGAATGATTCGGCATCGTTCCAGCAGGACCTCAAAGGGCTCAGCGTCGTCCAGGAACAAGCCGTCATCGACCATGTGCTGATAGTCGGAAGCCAGCGTTGCCAGCGCACCGTCGTCAGGTACAAGTTGCAGGCAGCCAGAAACTGCCGCGTGGTAGTCGACCAGTTCACCGTCCGGAGATTTCTCCGCAAAGAAAATTCTCTTGTGATCGGCAACTGCTTTGCCGAGCGCCGTGTCCGCAATGGCTGCGTCAACGAATCCCGCAGTGTCAAGCCGAGCCACGTCATGCCAATGACGAGCAAAGCGTTCACCGCCACGGAAAGTACCTTGGGCACAGAAGACATGAATCGCCGTAGCCTTCTCCCAGAAGGTACGCTCGGCGCGCATCACTTGCGGCGTGGCAGTGGGGAACACGAGCATCGGCAGGTATGCGGCCGCATCGCACTGAATTTGGCGTGGTTCACTGGGCTCGCCAGTAGAGCGGGCACCGAACTCCAGCATGACAGCCGGAGTAACGTAGCCAGTACCTGCGATCAACGGAACGTAATCGATAAAGACCTTGTCATCTTCGGCGCGTACCGATGCGGGCAGAGACTGCTGCTCTAGATCCTGTTTGAGCCTCGGTACGATTTCGCTGGCAACCCATTCTGCCAAGCGCGCCCGGATCTCTTTGCTCCATTTCTTTTCTTGGCTCTTGCTGGCTGGCAGCGGTGCGTCGGCGTCTCCGATTAGATCACCTGCGATCGCGCGGATGTCGTAGGTCAGATCGACATCCTCCGAAAACCGGCGGATGACACCATAGGCCTTGGACAAAGATGTGCCACCCTTGAAGACCAGATGACCAGCATGGGGGCCATCGAACAGATGCCGCAGCGACCAGACTACCCAGATATCTTTTTCAAGCAAATGAGGCAGACGGCCGGAACTGCTGGCAGCCGCGTTGAGCGCCTCCAGGCGCTCAACATTAGAGAGTTCGAAAAACTCAGCCATGCGCCAGCAAAGCGCTAACTTCTTGCGCCAGCAAAGCGCTAACTTCTTGCGCCATCCAGGTCGGTAGGCGCGAACGCGCCGATGCGACTTCTTCGAGTTCAGACGGTTGCAGTTTCGTCCGAAGCTTGCGCAGTGCTTCGCCAGCCTTCTCAGGCCCCAGCCAAGCGAGGGCCCGCACTACCTCTCCCGCTGGACGGCCAGGAAAAATCAGTTGCCAGATGGGCGCGTGCCGGAATTCGACCGTTTGCGCGCCGACCTTCAGACGCCGATTGCGCCCGGATGTCAGATAGATGGCCTTCATTGGTACTTGGGTAGTGAGGCCAAGCGCATTGGCCGCAGCTGCCCCATGGAGCACGATCGTTTCCCCACGCTGACTAGCCAGTCCTTCGACCATTTTGCTTGTGGATGGTGCATGCGTCCCGAAACGACTCTCCACGGGCAAGACGTAAATACCTCGCCCAGCCCGCAACAAGGCACCGCGCCTCACCAGGCGAGAGAGCACTTGATCTACAGCAGCCCTCCCCCCCAAATGCAGAAGCTCCTTCGCGACCAAAGGGGTGCCTTCCGACAACCCAGCTGCGTATTCCAGTACTTGTTTGGCAATGGTCTGCATGACGAAACGCTCCTATTTGGTAGAATTATGTAAAAACTTCTGACACTTGTCAAGTTGACTGACGAATGACATGACAGCGCCTTGCCCGAGTATGCCTTAGCGAATTGCCCATAAACTGCAGATAGCCATTATTGCTCTACGTGAACAATTCCGAACTATGACTCATCAAGCATCGCCCCTTTGGGAAGCAAAAGGTGGATAAGCAAGATTCCAGTCAACTCGACCGGTCCCGCTTGCCGATACGACGATCTACGATATGGGTCGCCGTGGAGAATTTCCGAGACGCTTCAATATGACACCGCGTTGCGTGGTATGGGATTTTGTGGAGGTGAAAGCTTGGCTGGCGGCGCGTCGCCAAGCCTCGAACGCCGACACGCTGAAACTCGCCGAGTTCCCGGGCGTGCGCCAACGACGTAGGAAGCAGCGCGGCCGTATATGCGCCACCCCTTTCACTGGGGAGATGGTGAACTTATAGGTTTAAACTTCTTCACCAGGCAAGTTCATGAACAACAAATATGAACAAATTTAAAAATATAGAAGACAATTTCTATTAAATTCAATCAATTATGTGTTCATGAACAAATTAACTTTGAACAGAAGTTAAATTAAGTTTGATTTAACTAAAGCTGAGTTGCCACACAGGAGTTTTTTTCAGCATTCTTAGGGGCCGTCTCAGAAAACGGAAAATAAAGCACGCTAAGCTATTTTGGAGCTGCTCAGTGCCGGCTAAGTCAGATTCCGTAATCTCTCCATTGCGCAAATACCTGCGTTCTTTTCGGAGAACTCATCCAAATCGGATGGGTGCGCAAATGATGAGCCTATGGCTGGCCTAAGTTTGGCCGGTCAGACTTGCAGCAAGAACAACCCGCCTTTGCAGGAAATAACTCCATGAATACGCTGACCACGCCTTCCGCATCAAACTGGCTCAATAAAGTCCCTGAAGTAACGCTCTCGTTCTGGGTTATCAAGATCATGTCCACGACGGTCGGAGAAACCGGAGCCGACTTTCTGGCTGTCAATGCAGGCTTCGGCCAAGGCATGACTCGTACAGTGATGGGTGCACTGTTGGCTATTGCCCTATTCATGCAACTGCGCACGCGGAGCTACACGCCCTGGATTTACTGGCTGACGGTCGTACTGCTCAGCGTGGTCGGCACCCAGATTACTGACCTGCTCACCGATGGGCTAGGCGTTAGCCTGTATGTCAGCACGTCGGCATTTTCCGTGGCGCTTGCGGAGATTTTTGCGGCTTGGTTTTGGGTGGAACGCAGCTTGTCTATCCATGAGATTTTCACGCGACGTAGAGAGTTGTTTTACTGGTCGGCCATTCTCTGCACATTTGCATTGGGTACTGCGGCAGGTGACTTGGCGACGGAAGCGCTTGGCTTGGGCTTCACATGGGGAGCGGCGTCGTTCGGCACACTGATCTCTATCACCTATGCGGCATTCCGCCTAGGCGGTAACGCCGTACTGACTTTTTGGATTGGCTACATCCTGACTCGCCCCTTCGGTGCCGCGCTCGGTGACCTGCTGACCCAGGCCAAAACTTATGGCGGCCTTGGCATGGGTGCCATGTGGACCAGCGCATTGTTCCTGACAGTGATTGTGATGTTGGTCGCCGTTGCGCAGTTCAGCATTGGCCGCCGCATGAATGCGCAAGCCGCCGAATAACCTCTACCTAATAATTCAAGGAAAAATCATGCGTCATTTGAATTTGCTAACCCGCCCTATTGCTGCACTATCGGCTATCGCTCTCTTGGCCCTCGCGGCTGGATGCTCAAAATCCACCGACACTGGTACCGCAGGCTCTGCCGTAATAGCGCCAAGTCAGACCACTTCCGCGCCGCAGGCAAAGCCCGCGTCCAAATTGGGGGACTTATCTGCATTTCGGAACATTGCAGCAGACGTTGCCACCATCGTGGATAAGGGCGATCTAGCAGCAGCAAAGGCACGGATCAAGGACTTGGAGGTCGCATGGGATTCGGCGGAGGCAGGCTTGAAGCCTCGTGCAGCGGCTGATTGGCACAGGCTCGACAAAGCCATTGACCCCGCCCTTAGCGCACTGCGTGCAGATGCCCCCAATCAAACCGACTGCAAAAAGGCTATGGCTGACTTATTGAGCACTTTCGACTCCCTACAAGCGAAGCTCTGACCAGAGAAAACGAATCAATATGAATACTTCAGCAGAAAAATCCTTAAGCAAAGTCCCAGAGGTCACTCTCGTTTTCTGGATCATCAAGATTGCGGCCACCACGCTCGGTGAAACAGGTGGTGATGCCGTTTCGATGTCGATGAATTTGGGCTACCTGATTGGTACGGCCATTTTCTCGGCCATATTTCTGGTTGCGGTCTTTGCGCAAATCAAGGTCAAGTCCTTTCAGCCATTCCTTTACTGGACAACGATCATTGCAACCACCATGATCGGCACGACACTGGCTGATTTTGCAGACCGATCTCTTGGTATTGGATATGCTGGTGGCTCGGCCTTACTTATAGCTTTGTTGTTTGGTTCTTTGTTTATATGGCATCGAACGCTAGGCTCAGTTTCGGTCAGCACGGTCAGTTCGCCGAAGGCCGAAATGTTCTATTGGGTCACTATCATGTTTTCTCAGACCTTGGGAACGGCAATGGGAGATTGGACGGCCGATACGGCAAGATTGGGTTACACTGGCGGCGCCATTGTGTTCAGCGCATTGTTGGCCTTGCTTGTTGCATCTTACTATTGGACAAATGTATCGCGAACCCTACTTTTTTGGGCAGCATTCATTTTGACCCGCCCTCTCGGTGCTGTGGTAGGGGACTTTCTGGATAAGCCGCTCAGTGCAGGCGGGTTGGCCCTAAGTCGCTATTCAGCATCAGCAGCGCTTTTTGCTTTCATTCTGATCGCTATCTTGCTGTTCAAGCAACGTGCCGCTAGAACCGCGCATTGAGTATGTGACCACAAATAGCTACTAATATCCTTCAAATCCAGTCAAACATGAAAAATAACGTTTTTGCCCAATACGACAAACTGAGTAAAGCCTTCCATTGGGTTACCGCAATAATTGTTATCATTGCATTCATTTTGGGCCCCGGTGACTTTGGGCGTTTGCTGGATGAAGGTATTGACCCGGGTACAAGAATTGACATCGTATGGCACGAGTCCTTGGGCATTACCGTATTCACGCTCACACTTTTGCGCTTGTTATGGGTTGCTGTGCGTCCTGCTGCCCCGAGGATTCAGATGATTTCATGGATGCATCTCCTCGCCCGACTGATGCACATGGCATTGTGGGGATTGCTTTTTGCATTGCCGCTGACTGCGCTATTGGCATTGGGAAGTGAGGCACATCCTTTGACGTTGTTGGGTGGGTTTCGGATTAATGAACTGCCATTCATCGCAGACTCATATTTGGCAGGTCTTGCAGATTGGGGGGACGTACACAAGCTACTTGGCAATGCCATCATCTGGTTAGCCGGAGTTCATGCCTTGGCCGCCCTGTATCACCACTTCAAACTAAAGGATGGGGTCCTTTCTTCAATGCTACCTTGACAGGTAGAGAGCAAATTGAACGGGCATCCAGTAATAACAGAAGGAGGCAGAGTGCGAGTATTGCTGGTCGAAGACGACACCATGATTGGCGAAGCCATCGAAGGGGCATTGAGAGATGCTTCTTATGCGGCCGATTGGGTGAAGAACGGTCAAACCGCCCTCACAACATTGGCTTGCCAGTACTATGACCTGGTGTTGCTTGACCTTGGTCTACCCGGCAAGGATGGGCTGGAGGTACTGAACAGCATTCGCGCCAAAGACAATCCGGTTCCACTGCTCATCATCACCGCCCGCGACGGCCTTGATGACCGACTGCGCGGCTTGGATGGCGGGGCCGATGATTATTTGCTCAAGCCTTTTGCGATGGCCGAACTGCTGGCCCGCATGCGCGCGGTGCTACGACGTAAGGGGGGGAACGCAACGCCCGTGCTCAGTAACGGTGTCGTATCGCTCGATACGGCGACGCGGGAGGCGGCAGTCAACAACAGTGCCTCGGTGCAACTCTCCAACCGTGAGTTCGCCTTGTTGCAAGCCTTGTTGGTACGCCCCGGAGCCATTCTCTCGCGTAGCGATCTGGAAGACCGTATCTATGGATGGGGTGAGGAAGTCGAAAGCAACGCCGTCGAATTCCTGATCTATGCACTGCGGCGCAAACTGGGCAGCGAAGTCATCAAGAATGTCCGGGGGGTTGGATGGATGGTTTCAAAAAACGCTTGAACGAATCGGTTCAGCTCAAGCTGTCATTTTCGCTGTCGCTGATCATTTTGGTCATTGCGCTGGTGGCGGGCATTTTTTCCTTCGTATCCGCATTCGACGAAGCTCACGAACTGCAAGACGATATGCTGCGCCAAGTTGCAGCGCTGTTTGATCGGCAACACCTCCCGCTTGCCCATCTTGGAGACGATGGCCGCGCCAAAGACAGCGATGAAGAGTCCCGCGTCATCGTCCAATATCTTGCAGATGGCAGCAAGGCGGCCGGGAACGGCGATGCCGGAGTACCGCTGCCACTACCGATCACCCTACCCGATGGTCTGCATACGATTGATGTCAGCGGCGAGCCGTTCCGTGTGTTGGTCAAAACTACGTCCAGTGGCGAGCGGATCGCCGTGGCGCAAGAAACCGGCGTTCGCGATGAAATTGCACGCGGCAGCGCCTTGCGCACCTTGATGCCATTTCTTATCTTGGTTCCCATCCTGCTTTTGATCGTGGCTGACCTTGTGCGCAAGATGTTCCGGCCCATCGCTTCTTTGTCGGCGGAAATCGACCAGCGCGCCGAACAAGAATTGCATCCCATTGAGGAAAGCCATCTCCCTGCCGAAGTGCGCCCGTTCGTGGTGGCGATCAACCGTCTGCTTGCCCGCGTTGACCAGTCCATGGAAACCCAGCGCCGGTTTGTCGCGGATGCGGCGCATGAGCTTCGATCCCCATTGACCGCCTTGTCACTGCAAGCGGAGCGACTGGCCGAGGCGGATATGTCCGACCTGGCGCGCGAACGTCTCATGACATTGCGCCGAGGCATAGAGCGTGGCCGGAACCTGCTGGATCAACTTCTCACCTTGGCCAAGGCTCAGGCTGCACTTGACCGCCCCAAGTCGTCTGTATCGGTGCAGCACGTCTATCGACGCGTACTGGAAGACCTTATGCCTCTGGCCGAGGACAAGCACATCGACATTGGCGTCGAAGGAGAGCAAGACGTCCAACTCTGGGTGAACGAACTGGATGTAATTGCCGTAGTCAAGAACTTGGTCGATAATGCCATTCGCTACACGCCGGATGGTGGCAGGGTTGATCTTTCTGTCACCATGGAGGAAGGCCGTGCAATATTGCGAATCCAAGACTCAGGGCAAGGTATTCAAGTCGCAGAACGAGAGCGGGTGTTTGACCCGTTCTATCGCACTCTTGGGAGCGATCAAGTCGGATCAGGTCTGGGTCTTTCCATCGTCAAGGCCGTCACAGACCGGATTGGCGCTGAGATTAAACTAGGATTCTCAGACGAAGTGGCGCATTCCGGCCTGTGTGTCTGTGTGCTCGTGCCGCTGGCTAAAGCACTTTAAGGAAATACCCTTCGAGCTTTCGTCGAAGACCTGGTGGTTCCTTGGGTTATCCGGCCTGGCCACTGGCAAGCAAGGTCAAGATTGAGCCCGCCGGTATTTCTTTTCTGCACACCAAGCGAGTTAATTGGTAAAATGATATTGCTTTTCGCGCTCCTCCACCCTCTCCTAAATCGCTTGTTGATTTACCCGCTTCATCAATTCTTCCGCACTTTCCTTACGTTCACTGTAACGATCGACCAAATATGGCGAGCTGTTACGAGTCAGTAAAGTGAATTTCATCAATTCCTCCATGACATCCACCACGCGATCATAGTAAGCCGAGGGTTTCATGCGGCCGGCTTGGTCGAACTCCAAAAAGGCTTTGGCTACCGATGATTGATTGGGGATGGTAAGCATGCGCATCCAGCGCCCTAGTATGCGCAATTGGTTGACGGCATTAAATGATTGCGAACCGCCCGAGACTTCCATCACCGCCAAAGTTTTCCCTTGCGTTGGGCGCAGCGCACCAATCGATAGTGGAATCCAATCGATTTGCGCTTTCATGATGCCGGTCATCGCGCCATGTCGTTCTGGTGAGCACCACACCATGCCTTCTGCCCAGAGCGTCAAGGCTCGTAATTCTTGCACCTTAGGATGGTCTTCCGGAGCCGCATCTGGCAAGGGTAAATCTTGTGGGTTAAATACTTTTACTTCGCCGCCCATCGCGGTCAGTAAACGCGCGGCTTCCAGTGTCAGCAACTTGCTGTACGAGCGCTCACGTAAGGAGCCGTATAACAATAAAAATCGTGGCGCATGGGTGGCGGCTGTGGCAGAGGCGAAGTTTTCTGTTTCAGGGAGCTGGAATAAATCGGCCCGCAGATTGGGTAAGTCAGTGAGATTTTGTGACACGCGCGCCCTCGCTGTCGATAACTTTTTCGCCGTCTTCTTTGCTGAATTGTTTCAGTTGTGGCAAGGGCAGAATGTCCAGTACCAGCTCGGAAGGCCGGCATAATCTTACCCCGAGCGGCGTCACCACGATGGGTCGGTTAATCAGGATGGGATGCGCGAGCATTTGATCGACCAATTCCTCATCGGTCCAGTTCAAATCAGCTAATCCCAATTCTTCGTAGGGTGTGCCTTTCTGGCGCAAGAGTTCGCGTGCAGGCAGGCCCATTGCTGTGATTAAGGCTGTCAGTTCTTGTTTGCTGGGCGGATGTGTCAAGTACTCGATCACAGTTGGCTCTGCGCCAGTGTTGCGAATCAGGGCCAGCGTATTGCGTGAGGTCCCGCACTTGGGATTGTGATAGATCGTGATAGGCATAGCTGAATCCTTCAATTATTGTACGGCTTCGGTGAGCTTACTTGGATGCGCTGTAGGGTATAACCAGGTGAACAACACAGTTGCCGCTGCTGCGCCGCAAACTTGCGCTACGATAAAGCCGGCGGTGTCAGTTGGGCGTATCCCGGCAAAGGTATTACTTGCGGCTCGGGCCAAGGTAACCGCTGGGTTGGCAAATGAGGTCGATGAGGTGAACCAATAGGCTGCGGTGATATAGGCCGCCACGGCAAATGGCGTGACCGATGGCTGACTTCTGGAGGTGCTGATGATCACCGCGATCAGGCCAAAACTGGCCACAAATTCGCTCCCCCATTGCGCCCACCCGGTGCGGATATGCTCGGATGCGAAAAATACCGGCTCGCCAAACATTCCGTGCGCTATTGCAACACCGGCAAAGCCACAGACAATTTGTGTCGCGATATACGGTAGCACTTCTGCAGTGGGCATGTTTTTTTGCCAGGCTTGCGAGAGTGTCACGATAGGATTGAAATGGGCTCCGGAAATTGCGCCAAACATAAGAATAAGGGCAATCAAGCCAGCGCCAGTCGCTATCGCATTTGCCAACAAAGCAATCGCCACGTTGCCCCCGGCCAGGCGTTCCGCCATGATCCCGGAACCAACCACGACGGCGAGTAAAAAGGCGGTCCCTAAGCCTTCCGAAACCAGACGTTTTATGAGGCTCATACCTGCCCTACTTCAAGCGGATTACAGAGCGCGGTTGCGCAGGCAGGCGATGCCGGAGCGGGCAAACAAGGATTGCCGCCGCAACAGTTCTCTGTGAGGAAACTCAGCAAGCCATTCATGGTGTCAAAATTCGCCGTATAAATCATAAAGCGACCGTCTTGCCGCACATTTACCAGCTCGGCATGGCTCAGTTCTTTGAGATGGAAGGATAAGGAAGACGGGGGAATGCTTAATTGCGCACTGATTTTACTGGCGATTACACCTGCTGGACCGGCTTGTACCAACAAGCGGAACACGGCAAGCCTTGATTCTTGCGCCATCGCGGACAGCGCCGCGATGGCTTGTTTATTTTCCATGAGCATTTCTTTTATTAATAGTCGTTATTTCGATAATAATGGAATTATAGAAGTAAATAGTCTAGGCTGGTAAATATTTTTGCTTAAGCAAATCAAGGAATGCGCGCAACATGGGGGACTGGTTACTCTCCAAGTAGGCGACGGCGATACCCATGGACAGCTTCTTGTGCTGTTCCTTCATCTCGCGAAAAACGACGCCTTGGTATTTGACTTTTCGCAGCGACGCCGGGATCAGGGCGACGCCCTGCCCTTCAGCAATCAAGCCTAACAGTATGTGATGATAGTCTGGCTCCGGGATGACATGGGGCTGAAAGTCGATTTGATCGAAAAATGCTTGGCAATAGTCATAGAAGCCAGGATTGAGGCGGCGCTCGAACCAAAACATCGGTTCGCCGCGCAGCTCGTGGTAGTCAATTTTGCGCAGTTTGGCGAGGCGATGCGTGGCTGGTAAGGCGAGCACAAGGGGGTCATCAAAAATGATTTCCACTTTCAGATCCTGCGTATTGGTGTGCAGGCCTATGAAGGCGACGTCCATGCTGGCGTTTTTGAGGTCACGAACCAGCCGGATCGAATGCTTTCCGCTCGACACGATATGGCAATTGGGGAAGCGCTCACGCAGACGATCCAGCACGTCCGGAATCGCACTGTGGTCAAACACTGTCGTATAACCGACCACAAATTGCCCAGCGTCTGTTCCGCGCTCTGCCCTCGCTGCTGCCACCGCCTTTTCAAGCTGAGCCAGCGTGCGCCGCACTTCCGGCAGGAATGCTGTGCCGGCCTGCGTGAGGCAAACGCCAGTCGGCTGTCTGACAAACAGTTCTACTCCTAATTGGTTTTCCAATTGTCGGATTTGTCTGCTCAGTGGTGGTTGCGAGATGTGCAGACGTGCTGCTGCACGTCCAAAATGACGTTCTTCACTCACTGCCAGAAAATAGCGTAGCTGTCGTAGATCGATGGTTTCGTTCATACCGAAAAGGTATCACAAAAATGGTATTGGATACACTGCTGGCGAGCGCGCTACAGTAGTGGTTCGACTCACGGCAAAGGAAATGATGATGGAAAATACACATAATATCGATAACGAGCGCTATCTGCGGGGTTGGGCCAAGCTCAAGGAGGTCGATGGTCAAGCCGGTGAAAATGTGATCGAAAGTCTGCGCGACATCGCTCCTGACTTTGCACGCTTGCTGATCGAATTTCCCTTTGGCGACATCTATTCAAGGCCCGGACTCGATCTCAGAACCAGAGAACTGGCTGTGGTCGCGGCGCTGACCGCAATGGCTAACGCTGCCCCTCAGCTTAAGGTGCATATCCACGGCGCCCGCAACGTTGGCTGTTCGGAGCAAGAGATCGTCGAAGTTATCATGCAAATGGCCGTCTACGCGGGATTTCCGGCTGCACTCAACGGCCTGTTTGCTGCTAAGGAAGTGTTTGCGCATCAGCGGGCAGCAAATGCGGATGCGACTCCGACAGCGCCGGCGTGATGACGACAGGTCCTATTGCCTCTGCACTTCCCTAGCTCCATGCAGCAGCGAACTGCGCAGATGGGCGTGCTTGTCGTCGGGTTCAAATAAGCTCAGGCTCTCCATGGCACGCGTGATGCCGACGTAGAAGTAGCGTTTTTCTTCGGCTTTGTCATTGCGTCTCGGGAATTCATTTTCTTGCATATACGGTATCAAGACGTGCGGCCATTCTTGCCCCTTGCTGGCTGCCACCGTGGTCAGCGTGATTTGTCGTTCGGCTTTGGGACGTGCCCTGTACTTGGCTGCTTTCTCTTGGCGCGCAGCGAGTTCGAGCAAGAATTGGCCAGCATTTTGCTGTTGGAAGCGGGCGGCAAACGAGATGAAGCTGCGGATCGAGCGGCTCGCCGAATCCGCACGACCACGACTGATAAAGGCACGGCTGGTGGCATCTTTGAGGCGCAACCGGGTATTGATGTAGTTGAGCACTTCGAGCGCACTGCTTTGTTTGAAATCGGCTCTCAGCACTGCCACGGCGGCGGCAAACTGAGCCCGCCAACCGGCAACGGTGGTGCTGTCGTGCTCATTTTTCTTACATAAAACGCCATCGATAAAAAACGCCAAGGTTTCGGGGTCGCGGATGATGGTTTGGGTTGCTTGCTCTATCCATGAGAAGGCTTGCCCGGTGGTATTTTCGCTGTGGTAATCGGTTTGCCAGCGCTGATCGTGAATCGGTACGGAGAGGTAAAGCGTGAGTGCTGCAACCATGCGCTTGCAGGCATCACTGTCATTGCGCAAGGACGTAAAATCGTCGGCGACCAAATGCAAGAGCGCACGCAGCATGAGTATTTCGGGGCGCAGCAGGTAGCTGTCGAAGCCTTCGCAGTGGTAGGCCATGCCGCTGTCAAGAAAAGCATTTTCTATCGCCAAACTTTGGTCTGCCTCGCGCACAATGACTGCGATGTCGCCATAGCTGGTTTTGGCTTCTTCTTCAAAGATTTTTTTTATTTGCGTCACCACCAGCGTCGCGCAATGATTGGGGTCGTCCGGTGAGTAATTGACCTGACGGATCAGGGTGTGACTGCCGGGAATGGAGAGGCAGCTGCGCGGATGGATGGAGCGGCTTGCCATTCGGGAAAGCGCCGGGCCGAAGCGTTGGGTTTGGCTCAAGCTGAGCCGGGTCGCATCGGGAAAGCCGAGGTCGAAGCCAGTGGTGGAAAAATGCAGATCGGCACCGCGCGCGGTATGGATGGTTTGATCGCGATCGCCGACCACCAGCAGTCGCGCCGAGCGTTTAACTGTTTGTAATAGCGTGAATTCTGCCGCATTGACGTCATGCCACTCATCCACCAGAATTAAGGAAAACGCTTGAATCTGGGTGATAGCTTGGCTATGAATGCGCAGCATCAGCACCAGATCGGGTACGAAATCGGCTGCGGTTTGCCATAAAAAGTCGCCGGCGACGGCTTGCCTGCGCATTTCATAGGCGCGGCAGATTTCTATGGCGACGGCTGGCACATCAAACTCTTCGGCCAGCGCATCCAAGCATTCTTGACCGCAATCCTCTTCGTAAAATTGCAATGAGGATAAGGTTGACTTCAGTCTTGTCAATAAGAGCAGCAATTCTTCCAGCCGCTTGTTATCGTGTTCGAAAGCAAAATTGAAGTCACTGCCGTCGCCGCGTTGTTGGCAGCGCTCCCAAACACCGTTGGCAGCGGCAACGAGATGGTGGCGAATGCTCTCATCGTTGCGGTAAGTTTTAGGTCGCTCAAGGTAATTCAATTGTACCAAGCGCTGTATTTGGGTTTGCGCCCACTCCTCTATCGTCAATACCGAAATCCCGCGTGCCGCGCCCTCTTGCAGCAGTTTTTCGATCAAGCGTCCTTTCGCACCTTGGGTGAAACACAAAGCCAAAATTTTTGTCGGTGCCAATTGCGCATGCGCCGCCACCAGTGCCAGCGTGGTGGTTTTACCGGCACCGGCAACGGCTTCAATCAGCACGACCCGACTGGTATTGGAGACGATGATTTGTTGTTCTGTCGTCGGGGTGACCGGCATGGATGCTCTTTCGCGTAAAAATTGACTGTAAGAAAAAATACTCGAGCATTATTACTGATGCGACTGCATATGGCTATGGAATCCGTTATTGCTTGCTGGCGTGAACAACTAAGTGGCACCTTAGTGCCTTCAGGGTGGGAGGGTCGATCAAGGGCACTTTTTTTTCTGTGAAATGAACACGTTCTGTTGCGCCGGAGCAGCACAGATATAAAAGGCGCGTACGCGGCAATGACGAATTGGGCGAATGGGTGGGCGCGTAATCGATCTAACTTGTGGGTAATGATCAGGCTTTTTTACACCTGAAACACCGTATACCTCGTCATTCCCGCGTGCTTTTGGCGGGAACCTAGTGTCGTTTTTTACACTGAAAATGCCACAATTTCTGGCATTTTCAGTTAACCACGAACGTCGCTGGATTCCTGCCAAAAGCACGCAGGAACGACGCGGCCACCAGTCGGGGTAATGATACCGACTCACTACCCTTTTGCGACAGCCTCTGAAGGCCGGGGTTTCAAACCATAGTCAGATTTTAGATGATTGTTTTTTTAATGTTAACCAGCGCTTTCTTTTTTTATAATGGCGCGCTGCTTTGAGCATCTGTGCCTTTAAGTCATTACTTTTCGCGCATCTCTGCATCCTTATGGCAAGCCCCGTCACGAGACATTGGAGAATGATCTTGCTACATCTAGCAACTGTTAAGCCCACTCATGTTGTTGCCACCAGCCACTCTCAGGTATTGCCTGAATCGGGGCCACTGAACACACTCAGCGCGGTCTCATCCGCGCCGCTGAACCCGGCTGCGTGTGGAGAAAAAGCCGAACAAGCACAGTCCTCCTGCGACCGGTTTACTGCCGCCATAGGCGGCATGCGTGCGCCGGGGAATTTTCATCCCCGTCAGGCAAATTCACTGCAGTATCAGGCCGCAGAAACGCTCAATCGCTGCTTGCTCAAGGGCGGTATGCACGCCCTCCTGACTGACAGCTTGAATACCGTGGCCTCGAAAGGAGCGCAACGGCTAACAAGAGTCGCACCCTATGCCGGCTACCTCGTTAAAAAAGAGGAAATAAGCGCCAGTCTGGACAGTAAAATATTGACAGCCTTACCGGAAGGCACACCCAGACACATCTATTATCAAAAAGTAGGCCCTGTGATGACCGCCGCTGTCAAGCACATGTTCATGGGCCTGAGCTATAGTTCGGACGGACTCGACGAGCGCTGCCAAGCGCAAGCAATGAGCCAATACGGCATTCGCTTGATGCAGTTGGAGCTGGCCTTGGAAGCGCACATCGCCTACATCGGAAGGCAATTCGATGCCGCGCTGGCAAGCCCCGATGTGACTGCGAGACCGGATTTACTGGATGTGTGGCGGACTGCTTACGCAACGCGGATCACTGCGATCGTCGATAGAGTCATGGAGCACGCGCTCATTAAGAAAATCCTCATGCTTGATGACGCCATACAGACTGGCACGGTCGGCTACGTAGACTTTATCTTCGGCACAGAGGTGGAGGTAGCGCGCACTCCGGCTGTCATGGCGCTACGTGAAAAACTGACCACGCTGATCATGGCGCTGCCGACCGTGCAACTGGCCCATCAACAGAACCGTGCTTCGGTCGAACAATACAGGACGCGCCATCCGGATGAGTGGATTCCACCTGCCGATTATCTTGCTAGAATAGAGCATGAGCATATCAGCGAGCGGGTTTCATCAAAAATAGGCGAGTTAATTATTGAAGCGCGCCGTAACGATCAGTCAGCTAGATTTCGTACCAGTCCTACAGACAATATCGAATAGTGCCGCTAAAATCCATTTCAACACCACCTCCTCATTCACTATTTTCTTTTAATAGAGCATGTACCCTCCCTACACTGAGTTTTCTGCGCGGCGTCGTTTATTGTTAGCACTGGCAAGCTTGCCGGCGCTGAGTGCTTGTGTCACTGGCGAACTGCCCGCCCCCTTTATGCCACCGCAACAACGATTCGCTGAACTCGAACGTGGAGTCGGTGGTCGCCTTGGCGTGTATGTGCTCAATACCGGCAACGGCACGGAGCTCGCTTATCGCGACAATGAACGCTTTCCATTGGCCAGTACCTTCAAAGTAATGCTAGGTGGCGCAATACTCGAACGCAGCCGTTACGAAGCTGGCTTATTACAGCAATTAGTAGACTATCGTCGTGATGATCTCGTCACTTACTCGCCGCAAACCGAAAAAAAACTGGCCACCGGCATGACGGTTGCCGAATTATGTGCCGCCGCCATCGGCTACAGCGATAATTCCGCCGCCAATTTACTCATGAAATTACTCGGTGGTCCGGCTGCCGTGACGGCTTACGCACGTTCAATCGGCGATCAAGAATTCCGCCTTGATCGCTGGGAAACCGAGCTCAACAGCGCCGTGCCTGGTGATTTGCGTGACACCACCACCCCGAGGGCGATGGCCACGAGTCTGAAAAAGCTTGTGCTCGGCGATGCCTTGCCCAAGGCAGAGCGTGAATTATTGAAACATTGGTTGATCAGCAATACCACCGGTGCGAACAAAATCCGTGCTGCGTTGCCGCCAAACTGGGTGGTTGGCGACAAAACTGGCGGCGCTGATTACGGCTCGACCAATGATGTCGCCGTAATCTGGCCGCCCGGTAAGTCTCCGCTCATCATTGCCTTGTACTACACGCAAGATAAAAAAGATGCCCCACTGCGTGACGGGATGCTGGTCGCGGCGACTCAAATCATTTTGTCCGTAATGCGGCCAAGCTGATCCTGCTTACTTAATGAGGTATGATAATATCGGCCATGGTAAAAAAAATCGCGTTCCTGCTAAGCCTCTGTATCCTGCTGCAATTAAGCTGGACGGTGGTGAGCGCGTATTGCCAGCATGAAAGTGGTCGCAGTGCCCAACACTTCGGTCATCATGCGCATCAACATCACGATGCCGATACCGATGGCGATGCGGACAGTAAATTGAGTCAATCGACGCCAGCTAATTCGGCCGCGCATGCCGATTGCGCAGCCTGCCCGCATGGTTCTTGGCTTAGTCACGAGCCCGACCCGCAGTATCTGGCTGGCTTGATGATGCAAATGAAAATCGCCGCGCCGCCGGCACAAACCGCACAAACCGATTCGGAGCAACCCGATCGCCCCAACTGGATCGCCCTCGCCTGAGTCCGGCGATCCATCTGTCACCCCTACTTGCCTTACGGCTAGCTTGAAGCCATGACCTGACAGGTCGTTGCCGGATATTTTCTTGTTTTTTTTCAGGAGTATCCTATGCAAAAATTTATATTGCCGCTGCATTTAGCGGCGCTGTTAGTGTGTCCACTCGCCGTGGCGGCGGAAGCTCCCGCCTCTGCCACATCGCCCTTAGCCGCAACAAGCCCACTGCGCGCCTTGAGCTTGTCTGCGGCAGTGCAAAGAGCGCTCGCGGCCAATCGTGAGATTTCGGCGGCCCGTCATGGTCTCGATGTCAGTGCCGGGGCCTTGCTGCAAGCAGGTTTGCGTCCGAATCCGGAACTCGGCATCACGGTGGAAGATGCCGGTCGTGCCGATAATCGTAGCACCACGGTGCAAATTACCCAAGCTTTGGAGTTGGCTGGCAAGCGTCCGGCACGGATTGCTCTGGCCCAAAGCGAGGCGGCCATCGCAAATAATGAACTGGCGATCAAAGCAGCGGAAATTCGCGCCACCGCGACGCGCGGTTTTTTCGACGTGTTGATTGCCGAAGAACGTCGCCGCTTGGCGCGCCACTCCTTCGATCTGGCTCGCAAGGTCAGAGAGACGACCGCCAAACAAGTCGCTTCAGGGAAAATTTCTGCGATAGAAGAAACCAAGGCGGGCGTGGCTGAAAGTGGTATTCGCATCGAGCTCAGTCAGGCTGACAGTGCCTTACTCGCAGCGCGTCAGCGTTTGGCCGCCAACTGGGGCGCACGTCAGGCCGATGATTTTGAACTCAGCGGCAGCTTCGATGATTTGCCCGAGCTGCCGAGCATGGTCGCGCTATCAGAGCGCCTTCGCGCAGCGGCAACGATGCAGCGTGTCCGCTTGGCGGTCGAGCAAGGGCAAGCCAATCTGCAATTGGAACGCAGCCGCCGCATCCCTGATCTGAGCGTCAGTCTGGGTGCCAAGCGCGAAGCCGAAACCGGGCGGCAACAAGCCTTGGTCGCCATTGCGATTCCGCTACCTTGGTCAGACCGGAATCAGGGCAATGTGCAGCAAGCCAGCGCGCGTTTGAATCAAGCCCGTGACCAGTTGGCCGTCAGCGAAAGTCTGCTCTACAGCCAACTGCAGCAAATTCACCAGCGCCTGAGTGTGGCCTTGGATGAACACAGCTTGCTGGAACGAGAAATTTTACCGGGTGCGCAACGCGCCTTTGAGATGACGCTCAAGGGCTTTGAATACGGCAAATTCAACTTTATTGATGTGTCCGACGCCCAGCGCTCCTTATTGTTGGCACAAGCGCAGCATCTGCGCAGTTTGTCCGATGCCCATCAAGCCGCCAGCGAGATCGAGAGCCTGCTGGCCGATCCGGCGCTGAGCCTGTACTCCACTATGCAAACCAAGGATACCTTATGACACGTTCTACTCGCGCCGGTATCGGCCTGTTGATCGCCCTGCTGTTGCTTGTTGCCGGCAGTCTGTTTTACTACTGGCGCACGCCTGCTGCCAGCCATGCTCGCGCAGGTAAAGAAGCGGCGCATGCGCATGCCGGTGAAGCAACCGCCCATGCCGGCGATGAACACGGCGCTCCCGCACGTGCGCCTAGCCAGGCCGAACACGCCGAAGAAGAAGTGGGAAAAATCACGATGAATGCACAAACGGCACAACAAAACGGTGTTGAATTTGCAGCGGTCGGCCCGATTGATCTCAAAACCAGCCTGAAATTGACCGGCGAAGTGCGCCTCAATCAAGATCGCGTGGTGCAAATCGTTCCGCGTTTGGCCGGTATCGTCGAGAGCGTGCACGTCAACGCTGGCGACCAAGTCAAAGCCGGGCAATTGTTAGCGGTGGTTTCCAGTCAGGCTTTGGCCGACCAGCGCAGTGAATTGCTGGCAGCGCAAAAACGCTATGCCTTGGCCGAGCGCAGTTTCGAGCGTGAAAAGAAATTATGGGATGAAAAAATCTCGGCAGAACAAGACTTTTTAGCCGCCCGCATCAGCTTGCAAGAGCTGGAAATCGGTTTGCGCAATGCCGAACAAAAACTCGCGGTTATTGGTGCTGGTTTGCCTCGTAACGAACAACATCTGGCGCGGCATGAGGTGCGCGCACCTATTAGCGGCACCATTACCGAAAAACAGATCGCGGTCGGCCAGTCACTCAAGGAAGACAGTGCCGTGTTTACCTTGGCCGATTTGGCGACGGTGTGGGTAGAGTTGACCATTCCTGCCGCTGATCTCGATCAAATTCGGCCGGGACAAAGCGCCGAAGTCAGCGCCCAATCGTCTGCTACCAGTGCCACTGGCAAGTTGAGTTTCCTCAGCCCGGTGGCGGGCCAACAAACCCGTCAAGCCTTGGCGCGCTTGGTGCTGCCGAACACAGAGCGGCGCTGGCATCCGGGCTTGACGGTACAGGTGGCGCTGGCATCGGGACAAAGCAAGGTGCCCTTGGCGATCAAGAATGAGGCGATTCAGCAGATAGAAAATCAGCCGCAGGTGTTTGTTCGTCAAGGAGACTACATCGTAGCCCGTGTGCTTAAGGCTGGCCGTAGCGATGGCCAGTGGACCGAGGTGTTGGGCGGGTTGCAAGCCGGTGAAAGCTATGTCACAAAGAATAGCTTTCTGATCAAAGCAGAGCTCGGCAAAGCCTCCGCTGCACATGAACACTAGGAGCTGAGATGTTTGAGAAAATAATCCGTTTTTCGATTGATCAGCGCTGGACCATCATGCTGATCACCTTGGGCTTGGCATTATTGGGCGTCTATAATTTTCAACGCTTGGCGATCGATGCTGTACCTGATATCACGAATGTCCAGGTGCAGGTGAATACGGCTGCGCCTGGCTATTCACCGCTGGAAACCGAACAAAGACTGAGCTTCCCTATCGAAACTGTGATGGCCGGCCTGCCCCGTCTGCAGCAAACCCGCTCACTCTCGCGTTACGGTTTGTCGCAGGTGACGGTGATTTTTGAGGATGGTACCGATATCTATTTCGCCCGCCAATTGGTAAACGAACGGATACAAGAGGCCAAGGCCAAATTGCCGGCCGGGGTAGAGCCGACCATGGGGCCGATTTCCACTGGGCTCGGTGAAATTGTGATGTGGACGGTGGAAGCCACAGCGCATGCCGTGACCGCCGCCGGTGCGCCGTATACCGCGGTGGATTTGCGCGAAATCCAAGATTGGATCGTCAAACCGCAGTTGCGCAATGTCCGTGGGGTTACCGAAATCAATACCATAGGCGGCTATGCCAAGGAATTTCAAGTCGCACCGCTGCCGGAGAAATTGCTCGCCCATGGCTTGCAATGGCAAGATATCGTCACTGCGCTGCAAAAAAATAATGCCAACGTCGGTGCCGGTTACATAGAAAAAAGCGGCGAGCAATATCTGATCCGCGCGCCCGGCCAGTTGGCTTCTTTGGAAGAAATCGGCGAGATCGTGCTGGCCCAGCGCCAGAATGCCACCATTCGTATTAAAGATGTGGCCGAAGTCGGGATAGGCCGCGAATTGCGCACCGGTGCAGCGACTGAAAATGGCCAGGAAATCGTGCTCGGCACGGTATTCATGCTGCTGGGTGAAAACAGTCGCACCGTAGCCCAGGCCGTTGTGGCCAAACTCGATCAGATCAACCGTACCCTGCCACAAGGGGTTACGGTCAAGACCGTGTATGACCGCACCACTCTGGTCGACAAAGCGATTGCGACGGTAGAAAAAAATCTGCTCGAAGGTGCTTTGCTGGTGGTAGTGATCTTGTTTTTGTTTCTCGGTAATATGCGCGCGGCCCTGATTACCGCCTTGGTAATACCGCTGGCGATGTTGTTTACTTTTACCGGCATGGTGAACAATAAGGTCAGCGCCAACCTGATGAGTCTGGGGGCCTTGGACTTCGGTATCATCATCGATGGTGCCGTCGTCATCGTCGAAAATTGTGTGCGCCGACTGGCGCATGCACAGGCTGCGGTGGGACGCCAACTGACGCGCACGGAACGGTTTCATGAAGTGTTTGCCGCGGCCAAGGAATCACGCCGTCCGTTGTTATATGGTCAACTGATTATCATGGTGGTGTATTTGCCTATCTTTGCACTTACCGGTGTCGAAGGGAAGATGTTCCACCCTATGGCGTTTACGGTGGTAGCGGCCTTGCTGGCGGCGATGCTGTTGTCGATTACCTTCATTCCGGCCGCCGTTGCTCTGTTTATCGGCAAGCATGTGAGTGAAAAAGAAAATCGCCTCATGCAAGTCGCTAAGCGCTGGTATCAACCACTGCTCGCACTGGCCTTGCAGAACAAGAAAACCGTCCTCGGCAGCGCCGTGCTGGTGATGCTGCTCAGTTTCGGTTTGCTGACCAGGTTGGGCAGTGAGTTCGTGCCTAGTCTGAATGAAGGCGACATCGCCCTGCATGCGATGCGCATTCCCGGCACCAGTCTGAGCCAAGCTCTGCAAATGCAGCAGCAACTTGAACGCACCATCAAAAGCTTCCCCGAAGTCGAACGGGTGTTCGCCAAAATAGGCACGGCAGAGATCGCGACTGATCCTATGCCGCCGAATGTGGCCGATACCTTCATCATGCTCAAACCCCAGACCAGTTGGCCCGATCCCGGGCGCAGCAAAGAGGATCTGGTGGCGGCGATAGAGCGCGCGGTCGAAGCCGTACCCGGTAATAATTATGAGTTCACCCAGCCGATACAGATGCGTTTCAATGAGTTGATTTCCGGTGTGCGCAGCGATGTCGCCGTGAAAATTTTCGGTGATGAGATGGCGGTCATGAATCGCACGGCAACCGAGATCGCGACGGTGTTGAACGGTATTGCCGGTGCGGCCGACGTCAAGGTCGAACAAACTACCGGCTTACCGGTACTCAATATCGCTATCGATCGCAATGCGGCGGCTCGCTACGGTTTGGCCTTGAGTGATGTACAGGAAGTCATCGCCACCGCGGTGGGCGGCAGCGTCGCCGGCACTTTGTTCCAAGGCGATCGCGGCTTCGATATCGTGGTGCGGCTACCGGAACGCCTGCGTGGCGACATCGAAGCGATACGCCGCCTGCCGCTGCGCTTGCCGACAGTGGAAGGCAGTAGCGCTGCCAGTTATATCAGCTTGGCCGAGGTCGCGCGTATCGAGTTGGTACCGGGGCCGAACCAAATCAGCCGAGAAAATGGTAAGCGCAATGTGGTGGTGACGGCGAATGTCCGTGGTCGTGACATCGGCTCCTTCGTCGCGCAAGCGCAGCAAGAGCTGGCGCAGAAAGTGACAATTCCCAGCGCTTACTGGACCAGTTGGGGCGGCACCTTCGAGCAGTTGCAATCGGCTAAAGCGCGTTTGCAGATCGTTGTGCCACTGGCATTGCTACTCGTGTTTATTTTATTGTTTGCGATGTTCGGCAATCTCAAAGATGGCTTATTGGTATTTACCGGCGTGCCGTTTGCCCTTACCGGCGGGATTGTGGCGCTGTGGTTGCGTGATATTCCCCTGTCGATTTCAGCGGGGGTAGGTTTTATCGCGCTGTCCGGTGTGGCCGTGCTCAATGGCTTGGTGATGATCGCTTACATTCGCTCCTTGCGCGAAGAAGGCATGGCCTTGCTGCCGGCAATTGAACAAGGGGCGTTGACACGGCTGCGTCCGGTCTTGATGACCGCGCTGGTCGCATCACTCGGCTTTATCCCGATGGCGCTGGCCAGCGGCACCGGTGCGGAAGTGCAGCGACCGTTGGCGACCGTCGTGATCGGTGGAATTTTGTCGTCGACCTTGCTAACTTTACTCGTTTTGCCTTTACTGTATGAGCTGGCGCATAAACTGCGTGGACAGCCATCGGTATCGGATTACTAAAACAAGCAGCTCGACCCGGCTTGGCAGCGGGTCGAGCTTGTGTGTGCTGCCAAGCTTAATTTATACGGAGTGAAATGATGAACGAAACTTATCAACTGCCCTCAGCTACGCGCTCAGGTAAACGAAAAATTTTGCGCTGGGCGTGGGTATCATGCTTGTGCTTGTTTATTATCGGCATGACTATTCTGGGTCTTTTTGCAGAGAAAACCACTTGGATCGATGCCAATGGCAGGCTGCACGAGCCGCTGTTTGGTCTTGTTCCGACCAGTTTCTTTTTCTTGTCGGTGGCGCTGCTGCTGGCCATTCTTGACTTCGCACTTCGATTCATCAAGCCACGTTGAAGCAACAACTTAATGGATCGTCGCGAGCGACGATGGAAAAGACTCTGGAAGGGATTGACATCCCCTCCCATCGCGTCGCTCCTTCATCGCTCACCGGCCAAAAGAGGCTGTCGCAAAAGGGGATTGAGTCGGTATCATTACCCCAACTGGTGGCCACGTCATTCCTGCGCGCTTTTGGCAGGAACCCAGCGGCGTTCGTGCTTAACTGAAAATGCCAGAGATGATCGTGTTTTCAGCGCTGAAAACGACACTGGGTTCCCGCCAAAAGCATGCGGGAATGACAAGGCTTCGGCATGCGGGAATGATGAGGTATGCGGTGTTTCAGATGTAAAAAGCGTCCGTCAGACTTTTGCGACAGCCTCTGAAGGCCGCGGTTTCAAACCCTAGTCAAATTTTTGATCAACTGAAGGCAATAAATCGAAACAAGCGACAACAAACAGTAATAAGCACCAGCGCATCGGTTAAAATCCCAGCAAGTGAAAAATAGCCTATCTCAGAAATAGGCCGTCGGCGCAGCGAGAAAAATCCGTGCGAATACAATAAATTATGCAGCAAAGCATCTTTCCGTATTTACAAGGGTTTATATCGCGATCACGACCTGAATTGCGTGTTTTATTGCGTTTAATCTATGTGATAATCCAGCTTCATTAACACTGCTTTCCCTCGTCTGGTCAGGGTCAAGCCGCATTGCCGATAGCTTGGATGCTCAAATAAAATAAGAACATTTTCCCATGTTTGGCATGCTTGGCGATTGCCCTGCTTATTAATTTAAACAATGAGCACGATTTTCTATTGATTTCTTTATGTCTTTGTTAAGCAGCACGTCTTTAGCTTCCCACATTTTGTATGGCCCGGCGATTCCCGAATTGATGCGCGAAGAAACTCTCGCCGATATACTCGAAGCCAGCGCTCAACAGTTTCCTTCTCACATCGCACTCATCGCCGGTACAGTCCAGCTCAGCTATGCGGAACTCAATGCACGTGCCGATCGCATTGCCGCAGCCTTGATCGATGCCGGTGTGCGCCCTGGGCACTTCATTGGTTTGTGGCTGCCGCGCGGCATCGATTTACTCGTGATGCAAGCGGCGATCGCCAAAACCGGCGCAGCCTGGTTGCCTTTCGATGCAGACACGCCAATAGATCGAATCGCCGTTTGTCTGGCCGATGCGGCGGCATATGGTTTGCTCAGTTGCGAAGAGTTCGCGCCTCAGACCGCCAGCTTGCGATTATCCGTTTGGTCTGCCGAACAACTGGCCAAGAGCACGGTAGCGTCCGTCCTACGCCGCAGCGCTGGTCGCGGCAGCGACCCGGCCTATGTGATTTACACCTCGGGCTCTACCGGCAAACCCAAAGGTATCTTGGTCAGCCAAGCCAGTATCTGCCATTTTTTACGCAGTGAAAACAGCCAGCTCGGCATCACCGCTACTGATCGTGTGTATCAGGGTTTTTCGGTGGCCTTCGACATGTCGTTTGAAGAAATTTGGATCAGTTATCTGGCTGGTGCGAGCTTATGGATCGCCCCGAAAGAGATCACGGCCGACCCCGATGCCTTGCCACTGGCGCTGGCCGCACAGCAGATCACGGTATTGCATGCCGTCCCTACCCTGTTGGCTTTGTTTGTCAGCGACATTCCGAGTTTGCGTTTGATTAATCTCGGTGGCGAAATGTGTCCGGAGTCACTGGTGACGCGCTGGAGTCAGCCGGGCCGAAAAATTTTCAATACTTACGGGCCAACTGAGGCCACGGTATCGGCCAGCTTGGCGCCATTGCAGGCGCATGCAGCGGTCACGATAGGCAAACCGCTGCCGAATTATTCCTTGATGGTCGTCAGTACCGAGCCGACAGACGGTCTGCGTTTGCTCGCACCCGGTGAAACGGGTGAATTATGCATTTCCGGTCCGGGCGTCGCACTCGGCTACCTTGGCCGTCCTGAGTTGAGCGCCGAAAAATTTCTCACCAACCCGTGGTCGCGAAACGTCCATGAACAGCGTTTGTACCGTACCGGCGACTTGGCTTGTATCGATGGCGACGGCAATATTCAATGCTTGGGCCGGGCCGATGATCAAGTTAAAATTCGCGGCTTCCGGGTCGAGCTGGGTGAAATTGAAACGCTGTTGGCACAGCAAGATGAAGTCGCTACCGTAGCAGTAGTGCTGCGGCGCGAGCAAGAAATCGATCAAATCATGGCCTTCATCGTGCGCGACAGCGCTGCTGCCGCGCTCAGTGATGTGCAGCTCAGTAGTATGCTGCGCAGCCGGCTCAGTCAGTTGCTGCCACCCTATATGCTGCCGTCGCGGTTTGAATTTCTCACTGAAGTACCGCGTCTGACTTCGGGTAAGATCGATCGTAACTCGCTCAAGCAAATCGTCCTTACCGGCGGGGTCGCGAGTGCCGAGTCGGAAGCTGCCGAGTCGAGTGCAGAGCAAGCCTTGTTTACTGCTCTCGGAGTTCTATTCCCGGGCCAAGCGCTGCGTCGTTCTGCCGATTTTTTTGTCGATCTCGGCGGTCATTCGCTGTTGGCCGCGCGCTTGGTCTCGCTGCTGCGTAAAGACAGCCGTTTTGCTTACTTTAAAATTGCCGATATTTACCAACAACGCAGCCTGCAAAGCATCGCGGCCGCGATGGCGCTGGCGGCGCTGGCACAAGAGGAAACTACCGTGCCGCCGCTTAATTGGACCCCGCCCTCGACGTGGAAGCGTTGGCTCTGTGGCGCGGCCCAGGCCTTTGCCATTCCCTGGCTGGTCGCAATGCGTATGGTGCAATGGCTGGCACCCTTCTTTGCTTACCATTTTCTCACTGGCGACCCGGGTGACTCGATGGTGCGCGCAGTGTTGCTCTCAGCGGGTGCCTTCGTTGTGCTCACCTTGGCCGAGTTCGGTGTGGCGATCATCGGTAAATGGCTGTTATCGGGGCGACTGAAAGCCGGCCGCTATCCGCTTTGGGGTATGACGTATTTCCGTTGGTGGCTTAGTGACCGCCTCATAGAAACGGCACCAACCTATATGCTGAGCGGTTCTTCGCTCTACACGTGGTGGTTGCGTTCACTCGGTGCCAAAATTGGCAAAGACGTGATGATCGGCTCGATCACTTTGCGCGCACCGGATTTATTGACAATTGGGGATGGCGTCAGCATTGGTAATGCAGTGAATTTGGAAAATGCCCGGGTGTTACATGGCGAGCTGATTCTTGGTCACATCAAGCTGGAAGACGACAGCTATGTTGGCTCTTATTCGGTGTTGGAAGGGAATGTCGCGATGGGCCAGAGTGCCCATCTGGAAGGTCAGTCAGCCTTGGCTGACGGCTTGCGCATGCCGGCCCGACGCGTTTGGAAGGGTTCGCCGGCGCGCGATGTCGGCGCGTTCGATGACAGCAGCAAACCGGCCCGCCCGCCTTTGTCGGCATGGCGTGCTGGGGGCGAAGCGGTGTTTTTCGTGTTCGGTGCCTTGTTCATCAGTGCCTTGTTTTTTCTACCGGTTTTCCCTAGCTTCGTGCTCATCGATTGGTTTGATAATGCCGATAGCTTCCCTTGGTTGCAGAGCAGTTCGATTCCCTTTCAATTAACGAAATATTTTATTTTGGCGTTTCCCGCCACGGCCGTGCTGATCGTTTGTACGGTTTTGCTGTCGGCCGCGGTACGCTGGGCGATTTTGCCAAAACTCAAGCCCGGCTTGTATCCGGTACACGGCAATCTGTATTGCGGCAAATGGTTGGTCAATCAAATCCAAGAGTCGAGTCTGCATGTGCTGCATGGCGTATATGCGACGATCTATGCGCCATTTTGGTACCGTCTGCTCGGTGCCAAAGTTGGCCAGGGTGCGGAAATCTCGACCGCCTTGGGCGTGGTGCCGGATATGCTCACGCTCGGGGATGAAAGCTTCATCGCCGATGCGGTGTTACTCGGTGACGAGGAAATTGACCGTGGCTGGATGACCATGCAGGAAACCGTCATCTCGCGGCGCAGCTTTGTCGGTAACGGCGCTTACATCCCTGACGGCACCATCTTGCCCGAGAATGTACTCATCGGCGTGTATACGTCGGCACCGGAAAATGCCAGTATGCAACCCGGCGACACGTGGTTGGGTTCGCCGGCGATTCACCTGCCGGCACGCGAAGAAGTCAAAGGCTTTCCGGAGAATTTGACCTTCACGCCATCGGTATTTCGACGTATCGGCCGTGGTTTGGTAGAAGCGTTCCGCATCATCGCGCCGCATGCGATGGTGATTGCCGTTGGCTACACGGTGGTATTGGATTTGATGCCACTGGCCGGTGATGACCGCTGGAGTGAGGTCTTGGTATATCTGATCGTGGCTGGCTTACTGTATGGCGTAGGTAGTTTTGCCTTTGTGTTGATTTTAAAGTGGCTGTTTATTTTCCGGTATACAAAATGCAGTGCGCCGATGTGGACGCCGTTCGTTTGGCTCTCGGAAGGAATTACCAATTTATACGAAGGCATCGCCGTGCCGAATTTCATGCGTTATTTACGTGGCACGCCATGGCTGCCTTTGGCCTTCAATTTACTCGGTTGTAAAATTGGTCGCGGCGTGTATCTCGACACCACCGACATCACCGAGTTTGATTGTGTGCGCATCGGCGACTACAGTGAAGTCAACGCTCTGGCTTGTCCACAAACGCATTTATTCGAAGACCGCGTCATGAAAATCGATCATATCGTCATCGGTGCACGCGTCTATCTCGGGCCACGCTGCTCGGTGCTGTACAGTGCCGTGGTCGGCGATGATGTCAGGCTCGGTGCGCTGACCTTGGTGATGAAAGGCGAATTCATTCCAGCTAATTCGAGTTGGCGCGGCTGCCCGGCCGCGATGACGGCAGGCTGATGGCCGAGCGCCTCAAGGCTTGGGCTTGGCCAGCCGACCGCGCGCCAGCGCAGCAGCGCTTGGCGGCCGGCTTGCCGCTGGTGATTAGCTTGGCTTTACCTCCGCTGATACAACGCGACAGCGCTCGCCAGCAGTTGCGCTTGGCGCTGTGCGAGTTGTTGTGTGCCGCCTTGGACTGCGATGCCACGCGCCTGCGCTTGGTTTCTTTGCCGGGGCGTGGGGTACGCGCCCTGCTGCCTGAGCGCGAAGTATTTATTTCTATCAGCCACGAAACCGGCTTATCGGTCGCGGCCTTGAGCTTACACCACCCGATAGGTATTGATGTGCTGCGTCTGGCCGATTGCACGGGATGGCAAGATCTGGCACCCTTGTATTTGGGCGTAGACGACACCGAGCGCTTGCTGCGCGCACCGGAACAGCAAAGAGCGCTGCAGTTCGCACTGGCTTGGACCACGCTCGAAGCAGGCTTGAAATGCCTGGGCCAGCCTTTGCTTGAAGCGAGTGAGCGCGACAGCGCATGGCCGACGACGCTGCAGCACCATGTGGTGGAACTTGATGCGGCTTATGTGTGCAGCGTATCGGTCAAATCAACTCAATTGTTCCAGACGCAGCTTGGTCACTTTGCCGGAAACGGTGCTGAGTAATTCGATTTGTTCGATCGCCGCGATAATGTTTTTCTCTTTGGTTTGATGCGTGAGAATGATGATGTCGGTACGAATTTCTCCTTCGGCCGGCTCTTTCTGCAGCATGGCGTCGATGGAAATTGACAAGTCAGCCAAGATTCGCGTCACATCGGCTAACACCCCTGGCTGATCTTCGACATGCATGCGCAGGTAGTAGCTGGTGACGATTTCTGTCATCGGCAGTACCGGCAGATCGCTGATGGCACCAGGTTGGAACGCCAAGTGAGGTACCCGATGTTCGGGATCGGCGGTCGCCAGGCGGGTGATGTCGACCAGGTCGGCGATGACGGCCGAAGCGGTCGGTTCAGCACCGGCACCCTTGCCATAGTACAAAGTTGCGCCGACGGCGTCGCCCTGTACCAGGACTGCATTCATGGCACCTTCGACGTTGGCGATCAAGCGCTTGCTTGGAATCAGTGTTGGATGGACGCGCAATTCCACACCCTCTGGCGTGCGCTTGCTGATTCCCAGTAACTTGATGCGGTAGCCGAGCTCTTCTGCGTAGCGGATGTCGCTCGCTTGCAGTGCTGTGATACCTTCGACATAGGCTTTATCGAATTGCATAGGGATGCCATAGGCGATCGAGGCCATGATGGTGGCTTTGTGCGCGGCATCAATGCCATCGATATCGAAAGTCGGGTCGGCTTCGGCATAGCCTAGCGCTTGCGCTTGCTCCAACGCAGTATTGAAATCCAAGCCCTGGTCGCGCATTTCCGATAAGATGAAATTGGTGGTGCCATTGATGATGCCGGCAATCCATTCGATCCGATTCGCCGTCAAGCCTTCACGCAAAGCCTTGATAATGGGAATGCCGCCGGCCACGGCCGCTTCAAATGCCACCATGACGCCTTTTTCTTGTGCTGCGGCAAATATTTCGTTGCCATGCGTCGCCAACAAGGCTTTATTCGCCGTGACGACGTGTTTGCCGTTGGCAATTGCACTTAAGACCAACTCTTTGGCGATACCGTAGCCGCCTATGAGTTCGATGACGATATCGATATCGGGGTGATTCACCACCAAGCGGGCGTCGCTGACGACTTCCACGCTGCCGCCAGTGAGTTCGCGCGCGCGTTCGACATTGAGATCAGCGACCATGGCGATTTCAATCGAGCGGCCGGCGCGGCGCATGATTTCTGCGTGATTGCGTTGCAATACATTGAAGGTGCCGCTGCCGACAGTGCCGATGCCTAACAAACCTACTTTGATGGGTTTCATATGAATTTTTTCAAACAGTAAAATGAATTAATTGGTGCCGTGGCGCTTGCGATAGCCTTCGAGGAAGTGACTGATGCGTCCGAACGCCTCGGTCAAGTCATCGGTATTAGGCAAGAACACCACGCGAAAATGGTCCGGCTTGGGCCAGTTGAAGCCGCTTCCCTGCACCAGCAATACACGCTGCTCGGTCAGCAGTTCGTGGATGAATTCCTGGTCATCCTTGATCGGGTAGATCTCGGGGTCGAGCTTGGGGAACATGTACAGCGCTGCTTTAGGTTTGACGCAACTCACCCCCGGAATGGCCGTCAGCAGTCGGTGCGCCAGATCGCGCTGCTTGAGCAAACGACCGCCCGGCCCGACCAGATCTTGTATGCTTTGATAGCCACCGAGCGCAGTTTGGATCGCAAACTGCCCCGGTGCATTGGCACACAGGCGCATTGAAGCAAGCATATTCAAGCCTTCGATATAATCTTTGGCATGCCGTTTCTCGCCAGAAACAATCATCCAGCCAGCCCGATAGCCGCAGGAACGATAGTTTTTGGATAAGCCATTCAAGGTCAGAAACAACACATCATCGGCCAAGGAAGCGATTGAGACATGTTCGGCTTCATCATACAAGGTCTTGTCATAGATTTCATCAGCAAAGACGATCAATTGATGTTGTCTGGCTAATTCTACGATTTCTTGCAACACTGACACCGGATACAAGGCCCCGGTTGGGTTATTCGGGTTGATAACGACAATGGCTTTGGTGTTGGGGGTGATTTTGCTCTTGATATCGTCGATATCAGGCATCCAATCGGCGCTTTCATCGCAGATGTAATGGACGGGCTTGCCGCCAGACAAGCTGACGGCCGCGGTCCAGAGCGGATAATCGGGGGCCGGTACCAGTACTTCATCGCCGCTGTTGAGCAAGGCATTCATGCCCATGACGATGAGCTCTGAGGCACCGTTGCCGATGTAAATGTCTTCTATGCCGACACCGGTGATCTTTTTTTCTTGGCTGTAATGCATGATTGCTTTGCGCGGCGCGAACATCCCTTTGGAGTCGGTGTAGCCGGCGGCATTGTGCATATTGCGTATCATGTCTTGCACGATTTCATCGGGCGGATCGAAGTTGAACACGGCCAAGTTGCCGATGTTGAGCTTGATGATTTTATGCCCCTCCTCTTCCATCTGGCGCGCTTTTTCCATGACGGGACCGCGGATGTCATAGCAGACGTCGGCCAGCTTGTGTGATTTGAGTATGGGTCGCACTGAATTTTCCTCTGTCGAATAGCATGGCTGCTGCCGCTTATGCTGCACTGCCGAACAGAGTATTCTGCCCAAGGAATGCAGTTTAATCAAATTTTTTTCTGTATTTCAACGCTGGGAGCATCTTTTTGACGGAAACACGGGTGCTGGGCGCTACCAGTTCAGAGGGTTTTTGATCTGGAAAACGTTTGCTTTGCAGCGGCTTGGCCGATCAGTAAACATGCAAAGCCTGTTTCGAATCAAGAAAAAAAAGTTACAATGCCGCACACTCCCCTATTCGCACAGAGCCAGAAATATGAAGCTGCACTCCACTCAAACCCAACAATACCAAACCATCACGGCCTATGAAACCGACAGCGTTGAGATTAATGCCGTGATGTTTCGTCATAGCTTGATCGTCTTGCCTGAAAGTAAGCCTGTAGTGTGGCCGGTACCGTCGTTTGCTGAACTTGACGTCGCCGCCTTCGATCTCATTGTTGCCACGCGCCCCGATGTGGTGATACTCGGCACCGGCAATGTCCAACGTTTCATCCATCCGCGCCTATGTGCGGCCTTGACGGCGCAGCGTATCGGTGTCGAATGCATGGATAATAAAGCCGCCTGCCGTACCTACAATATTCTGATGGCAGAAGGCCGCAAGGTGGCCTTGGCCTTGATTATGGAGAGTGCATGAGTGCGCCACGCGCAAGGCTGCGCTCACCGTTTGAAACGCCGTCGACGCTGTGGCTGATCGCGCTTTTTTTTGCTGTAGTGTGGTTTTACATGCTTGGCGCGCGCACCTTGGTACCGACTGATGAGGGTCGCTACGCCGAAATGGCGCGTGAAATGCTCGCCAGCGGCGACTGGATCACTTTGCGCCTCAATGGCATCAAGTACTTTGAAAAACCGCCCTTGCAAAACTGGATGAATGCCTTGAGCTTCGCCGCCTTCGGTTTGGGTGAGTGGCAAGCGCGGCTATGGACTGGTATCAATGGCTTGCTCGGGGTGGCCGTAGTTGCCTACTGCGGCAGTCAATTATTTTCACGACGAATAGGCATCATCGCCGCCTTGGTATTGGCCTCGAGTTTTTACTGGGCCGGCATGGCGCATGTGAATTCACTCGATATGGGTTTGTCGGGCATGCTGGCGCTTTGCATGGGCGGCTTGCTGCTGGCTCAGCGCGACGGTGCCAGCGCGCGCGAACAACGCAATGCCATGTTGGTGTGCTGGGCTGGGATGGCGCTGGCGACGCTGTCGAAAGGCTTGATCGGTTTCGTGTTGCCCGGTGCCGTACTGGTCATTTATACGCTGTGGACGCGTGATTGGCGCTTATGGACGCGGCTGCACTTCGGTGCCGGCTTGCTGCTGTTTTTCGCTCTCACCGCGCCATGGTTTATTTTGATCGCACTGAAAAATCCTGAACATCCGCATTTCTTTTTCATACACGAGCATTTCCAGCGCTTCACCAGCACGGTGCATAAGCGTGGTGGGGCTTGGTATTATTTCTTTCCCTTCCTGTTGCTCGGCATTGTGCCTTGGCTGGGCGTGTTGCTGCAGGGATTATGGCGCGGCGCACAGGAAGCGCAAACCGGCTTTCGCCCACGCTTGATGCTGCTGATCTGGGCGGTGTTTTTCTTCTTGTTTTTCAGTGTTTCCGGTTCCAAATTGCCCGGCTATATTTTGCCTATCTTTCCGGCGCTGGCCTTGCTGATTGCCTTTCATCTCGAGCACGCGCGTGCGCGCAGCGTGCAAGTGGCCGCGCTGCTGTTCGCTGTGCTTGGCTTGGTCGGAATGGTGTTGGTGAAGCGTGCCGTTCACCTCAGTACGCTCGCGTATGAAATCCCGCTGTATCTCGGCTATGCACCGTGGTTGTATGCGGCCTGTGCACTGACTGTAGTCGGCGGCGTGACGGCGGCATTGCTGGCGCGGCGCGATGGCGCAGCAAAAGATTGGGCCATCGTGGTCTTGGCCGCGTCCGGCTTTCTGGCCGGTCAAGTGGCTTTTCTCGGCCATGATCCGTGGGGCCGCTATATTGCCGGCACGGCGCATTTACCCGCCTTGCAAGCCGAGTTACGTGACCCGACGACACCGATCTATGCGGTCGGCCGCTACGAGCAAGCACTGCCGTTTTATTTGCAACGGACCTTGATTTTAGTAGAATTCGCCGATGAGATGGAATTCGGTCTGCAACAGCAACCGGAGTTGTGGATACCGCGACGCGCCGACTTTGTTACGCTCTGGCGTGCCCGCGCCGCGCGCGGTGCAGCTGCCGTCGCCATATTGCGGCACGATGTGTATGCTGACTTTCAAGCTCAGCACCTGCCTATGCGCGTGATCGGTGAAGATCCGAAACGCGTGATCATCGCGTTGCCCCACCCTGTCCCCTCACCCTTAGAAAAATAAGATGAATTTCAATACTTTCGGTTTTATCCTGACCGGTATCTTACTCAATGCCAGCGCCCAGTTATTGCTCAAGAAGGGCACTAATGCCGTTGGGGCGATTCACCTCACGGCGGAAAATTGGTTTGCCACCGGTGTGCAACTGGCGACGCAGCTGCCGATTATCGGTGGCTTGGCTTGTTATGTCATTTCGGTGGTGGTGTGGATCATCGGTTTGTCGCGCGTCGATGTCACCATCGCCTACCCATTACTATCTATCGGTTATATTGTTAATGCCTTCGGTGCGTGGTATTTCCTCGGCGAAATCATGTCCTTGCAACGCATGCTGGCGATTGCCATCATCATTATCGGCGTGGCTTTGCTGGTTAAAAGCTAAGCTGCTGTCACCCTCACCCACTATTAACCCGGGTTGGCGCGCTGTGCGCCGGCTCCCTCGAAAGGACAGCTATGAGCGATCAACTGGCATTTTTGCCGTTTACCAAACCAAGCATTGATGAAGAAACCATCGCCAGCGTGGCTGAGGTACTGCGTTCGGGCTGGCTGACCAGCGGTCCGAAAGTACAGGCACTCGAAGCGCAGTTGTCGGAATATTTCGGCGGCCGTCCGGTGCGGACTTTTAATTCCGGTACCTGTACCATGGAAATTGCCCTGCGTATCGCTGGCATTGGCGTCGGCGATGAAGTCATTACTACCCCGAATTCTTGGGTTGCGACGGCCAACGTGATCATCGAAACCGGTGCAACTCCGGTGTTCGCCGATATCGATCCGAAAACCCATAACATCGATCTCGATCGGGTCGAAGCCGTGATCACCCGCCGCACCAAGGCCATCATTCCGGTACACATGTGTGGCTTGCCCTGCGATATGGATAAGCTGTATGCCTTGGCAAAAAAATACAATCTGCGCGTGATTGAAGATGCCGCCCAAGCGATCGGTTCGAGCTGGAAAGGTCAGCGCATCGGTTCTTTCGGCGATTTTGCTTCGTTCAGTTTCCAAGTCAATAAAAACATCATGACCGGCGAAGGTGGCTGTCTGGTTCTGAATAATGCCGAAGAAGCCAAACTGGCTGAAAAATTCCGCTTGCAAGGCGTCAGCCGTAGCGGTCTCGATGGCATCGATGTCGACGTCCTCGGTGGTAAATACAATATGCCCGACTTGGCTGCGGCCATTGGCCTGGGGCAATTGAAGCGTCTGGCCGAGTTCAATGCCAAACGCAAGCAATTGGCCCAGCAATACTTCAACGAATTCGGCAGCGACTTCGAAAGCTTGAGCGCTGCCGAATTACCGGTGGCCGATTTCACCAACAGCAACTGGCATATGTTTCATCTGGTGCTGCCGGAGCGTATCAATCGTGCCGAATTCATGCAGCAGATGCTCGATGTGAAGATCGGTCTTGGTTACCACTATCGCGCGATTCATTTGTTTACTTTGTATCGCCAACGCGGCTTTACTGACGGCATGTTCCCGATCGCCGAACGGATAGGTAAACAGATTGTGAGCTTACCTTTATTTCCCTCAATGACACAAGCAGATGTCACACGGGTCGTGTCTGCGGTAAAATCGCGCCTTCTTTGAAAATTGCTCGCACCGCCATGAAACCCGAACTCACCGTTATCGTTCCCGTCTACAACGAAGAAGCCGGCTTGTCCAAGCTCTTCGCGCGACTCTATCCGGCCCTCGATGCGCTGGCTGCCCGCGGCGTCCGTTATGAAGTCATTTTCGTTAATGACGGCAGTCGCGACAATACCGCGTTGATTTTAGCCGACCAATTCCGCGTGCGCGCCGACGTCACCCGTGTGGTACTTTTCAGCGGCAATTACGGCCAGCACATGGCGATCTTGGCTGGATTTGAAGCCAGCCGTGGCGATATCATGGTCACGCTCGATGCCGATTTGCAGAATCCACCGGAAGAAATCGGTGCCTTGGTTGACAAAATGCGCGAAGGTTACGATTACGTCGGCTCGATACGCCGCAAGCGGCAAGACAGCGCTTGGCGCACTTACGCCTCAAAAGCGATGAACCGTTTGCGCGAAAAAATCACCCGCATCAAGATTACCGATCAAGGCAATATGCTGCGCGCTTACGGTCGCAATGTGATCGATCTGATCAATCACTGCAGAGAAGTCAATACCTTCGTGCCGGCACTGGCATACACGTTTGCGCGCAAACCGACGGAAATCATGGTGGAGCATGAAGAGCGTTCGGCCGGCGAATCGAAGTATTCGTTTTACAGTTTGATACGGCTGAACTTCGATCTCATGACCGGTTTCTCCATCATGCCTTTGCAATTGTTTTCCATGTTGGGAATGGTGCTCTCACTGTTATCGGCCGGGCTGGTGTCCTTGCTGCTGGTGCGTCGTTTCATCTTCGGTGCGGAAGCCGAAGGCTTGTTCACCCTGTTTGCGATTGCCTTTTTCCTGATGGGCGTGATTTTATTCGGCATCGGCCTGCTCGGCGAATACGTCGGCCGTATTTACCAGCAAGTACGTGGTCGGCCGCGGTATGTCATACAAACGATTTTGCAAGATAAGGAAATTGATGAACCACAAAGCATCTGATCCGGTCCCAAGCCGTGCCGTAGTGTTCGCCTACCATAATGTCGGCGTGCGCAGTATCAAGACCTTGTTGGCGCGCGGTATCACGATCAGTTTGGTGGTGACGCACGAAGATAATCCGGCCGAAACCATCTGGTTCGATTCGGTCGCAGCCCTGTGTGCCGAACACGGGATTGCCTGTATCGCCCCGGCCGACCCGAGCACACCCGCCGTGCACGAGCAAATTGCGGCACTGCAGCCCGAGTTTATTTTCAGTTTTTACTATCGCCACATGCTGCCAGCGGCGCTGTTAGCCTTAGCTACGCGCGGCGCCTTTAATTTGCACGGTTCGCTGCTGCCGAAATACCGTGGACGGGTACCGGTGAATTGGGCGGTATTGCATGGCGAAACAGAAACCGGCGCGACGCTGCACGAGATGGCCGCCAAACCCGATGCTGGTGCCATTATTGCTCAAACGATGGTGCCGATTTTGCCCGACGACACAGCCTACGAAGTTTTTGGCAAGCTGACAGTTGCGGCGGAACAAACATTATGGCATGCTGTGCCCGAATTAATTGCCGGCACGGTTAAGCGGCACCCTAACCTGTTAAGCGCGGGCAGTTATTTCGGCGGACGTAAGCCGGAAGATGGCCGCATAGACTGGAATCAGCCGGCTCAGGCGGTGTATAACTTGCACCGAGCCGTCGCGCCACCGTATCCGGGTGCCTTTTTTGAGCAATTTGGCAAGCATTTCATTATTGAAAAAGCACGTTTGTCAAATTTGCCAGCAACAGATTTGCCGATGGGCTTGCATGTAGTGGATAATGTGATCCTCGGCATCTGTGGTGATGGCCATGCCATCCAAATCATTGCATTACGCTGTGACGACGCACTGGTCACGGCAACAGAATTGCAGCAACTGGCACATTGAGTTCTTGGCCCAGCCGTTCCAAACCAGATAGCAATCAACATTTACTTAAGAAAAACTCACCATGAAAAAAGTCCTGATCCTCGGCGTGAACGGTTTTATCGGTCACCATTTGTCCAAGCGCATACTCGAAACCACCGATTGGGAAGTCTACGGGATGGACATGCAAACCGAGCGCTTGGGCGACATGATCAACCATCCGCGCATGCACTTTTTTGAAGGTGACATCACCATCAATAAAGAATGGGTCGAATACCACGTCAAAAAATGTGACGTCATTCTGCCGCTGGTGGCCATCGCCACGCCGTCGACTTATGTGAAACAACCGTTGCGGGTATTTGAACTCGATTTCGAAGCGAATTTGCCTATCGTGCGTTCAGCTGCCAAATATGGCAAGCATCTGGTGTTCCCATCGACTTCCGAAGTCTATGGTATGTGCCATGATGAAGAATTCGACCCGGAAGCGTCGGAATTGATCTGCGGCCCGATCAACAAACCACGTTGGATTTATTCCTGTGCCAAGCAGTTGATGGATCGCGTGATCTGGGGTTATGGCATGGAAGGTTTGAATTTCACCCTGTTCCGCCCATTTAACTGGATCGGTGCTGGCTTGGATAATATCCACACGCCAAAAGAAGGCAGCTCGCGCGTCGTCACGCAATTCTTCGGTCATATCGTGCGCGGCGAGAATATTTCGCTGGTCGATGGTGGCGCGCAGAAACGCGCGTTCACGTATATCGATGATGGTATCGATGCGCTCATGCGTATCATCGACAATCAAAACGGTATTGCCAGCGGTAAGATTTACAACATCGGCAATCCTTTGAATAATTTCTCTATTCGCGAATTGGCCCACATGATGATCAGTTTGGCCGCCGAATATCCGGAATATGCCGAAACAGCCAAGCAAGTTTCTCTGATCGAAACCACTTCCGATGCGTATTACGGCAAGGGTTATCAAGACGTGCAAAATCGCGTCCCGAAAATCACCAATACCTGCGAAGAACTCGGTTGGAAGCCAGTTACCACCATGCCTGATACGATGCGCAATATTTTTGATGCCTATCGCTCGCAGGTTGCGCAAGCACGCGCCTTGGTCGACTGAGCGGCGCGCCTATGCCTGTTCTGGTTCTGAAGATCGACGTCGATACCTGGCGTGGTACCCGTGAAGGGGTACCGAACTTGGTGCGCATACTACAGCAGCATCAAGCCGGTGCCACCTTCTTGTTTTCGCTCGGTAAAGACCATACCGGTTGGGCCTTGCGACGCGCCTTTCGGCCCGGTTTTTTCCAGAAGGTATCGCGCACTTCTGTGCTCGAACACTATGGGGTGAAAACCCTGATGTACGGCGTATTCTTGCCGGCACCCGACATCGGCGCCTGTACCGTGCCGATGCGGGCCGTGCAAGCGGCCGGTTTTGAGTGTGGCATCCATACTTGGGATCATGTGGTGTGGCAAGACAACGTGCGCACCCGTGATGCTGCTTGGACGCGTGGGCAAATGCAACAGGCACACGCCAAATTCAGCAGTATTTTCGGGCAGCCACCGGCGACGCATGGCGCAGCTGGCTGGCAAATGAATGCCACGGCGTTTGCTGAGCTCGATCGCTGCGGCATGGCCTATGCCTCCGATGGGCGTGCCATGCTCAACGAAGACGGTAGCCTGCAGGATCCCGCAGCCGGACCGTATCGCTTGCAAGTCGGCGCGCAGGTGCACAGCTGCGTGCAAATGCCGACCACCTTGCCCACGCTCGACGAATTATTGGGCCGCAGCATAGATGGCGTCGAGATTACGCTTGCCAATATTGCCGCCCATATATTGAAATTGACCGCTGAGGGTCGCGATCATGTGTTTACTCTGCATGCCGAGCTTGAAGGGCAAAAACTTGCCCCCATATTAGAACAATTGCTGACAGGCTGGCACGAACAGGGCTATCGTTGCGCGTCCATGGCGGACTACTATGCGACGATTTCTCCCGCCGAGCTACCGATACGGCCGCTGACATGGGCCAGTTTGCCCGGACGTTCCGGAGACTTGGTCGCTGTGCTGTAGTGTAGTGTTGAGTACAGACAGCGCCGCTTGTTTGCAATGATTTCTCCACCCCTAACCAAGGAGATCACAGTGGCGCCTTCCGCACTGAATTGCCAAGTACCGCAGTTTTCCGCCGCGATGACCGGCGAGCACCCGTTTGCCAGCAGCGATTATGCTGGAAAACAAGTTATTTTATATTTTTACCCCAAGGATAATACCCCAGGGTGCACCACCGAGAGCATCGCCTTTCGCGATTTATACGAGCAATTTTCCGCTCGCAATACCGTTATATTCGGCATCAGCCGAGACAGCTTGCGCTCGCACTCAGGCTTCAAAGCCAAACTGGCGCTGCCGTTCGAACTCATTTCCGATCCCGAAGAAATTCTGTGCAATCTTTTCAATGTGATGAAAATGAAAAATATGTATGGAAAACAGGTTCGCGGGATAGAGCGCAGCACGTTTATCATTGACGCAAGCGGTCAATTGGTGAAAGAATGGAGAGGCGTGAAAGTAGCCGGACACGTTGATGAAGTACTTGAATTTGTGAGCGCCTCCACCCCTTTGACGAATTGAACTCGACCGCATACCTCACTACCAAAGCCGCTATGGCAGCGTCAGCACCCGTGCTGATTTTGCCAGCGCGGTTTTTTATTTTTTCGCACTCACTTTTATATTGAGGTTTTCATGCCATTGCCAAAAATGCCCACAAAACCCGCAGCATTGCTGTCGCCAAAGGACTATCCGCAGGCAGTTGCTGGCAAGCCCGCCAAGGCACTGAAGGCCACCGCGCCAGAGAAAGCCAAACCGCCGGTTGCTAAAAAAATTACGCCGCCGCCAGCGCCGGCAGTGATTGCCGCCGCCCCTGCGCGCGCCGAAGCGCCGCCACGGGCGAAACTGGCACCGGCCATTGCCGCCATCGCCAAGCAAAAAATCGCTGCCAATCCAGTCAAGTCCGTGGCCAGTCGTGCCGCTGACAAGTCGGGCGTGACCAAGCTCTTTGTGCTCGACACCAATGTGCTCATGCATGATCCTTCATCCTTATTCCGTTTCGAAGAGCATGATGTTTATTTGCCGATGATCACGCTCGAAGAGCTTGATGATCACAAAAAAGGCATGTCTGAAGTAGCCCGCAATGCGCGCCAGATTTCTCGCTCACTCGATGCCTTGGTGGGCGATATCGATAATGGCGCAATCGAAAAAGGCATCGCCTTATCGAAATTAGGTAACAAAGACGCGCGCGGCCACCTGTTCTTTCAAACCAAATTACAAATCGCTGAATTGCCGCAGGGCTTACCGCAAGGCAAAGCCGATAACCAAATACTGAGCGTGGTACGCTCACTCGAAGCAGAATTCCCGGGCCGTCCGGTGGTACTGGTGTCGAAAGATATCAATATGCGCATTAAAGCGCGCGCCATGGGCTTGCCGGCGGAAGATTACTTCAATGATCATGTGCTCGAAGATTCCGATTTGCTGTACACCGGTATCGTCCAATTACCGGCCGATTTCTGGAATAAGCATGGCAAGGGCATAGAAACTTGGCAAGAAAATAAAAATGGCCTGAGCACCACTTTTTACCGCATCACCGGTCCGGTCATTCCTACGCTCTTGGTGAATCAGTTTGTCTATCTCGAACCGAATAATGGCGAAGCTTCGTTTTACGGTCAGGTGCGCCAGATCAATGGCAAAACTGCCGTTCTGCAAACCTTACGCGATTACGGTCACATCAAGCACAGCGTGTGGGGCGTCACCTCGCGCAATCGCGAGCAAAATTTTGCCCTCAATTTGCTGATGGATCCGGACTGCGATTTCGTCACCCTGCTCGGTCAAGCCGGTACCGGCAAGACCTTGTTGGCCTTGGCGGCGGGCTTGGCACAAGTGTTGGAAACCAAAACTTACAGTGAAATCATTGTCACCCGTGTGACCGTCCCTGTCGGCGAAGATATCGGTTTCTTGCCTGGCACGGAAGAAGAAAAAATGTCGCCATGGATGGGTGCCTTCGATGACAATTTGGAAGTTCTCAACAAATCCGACAACGATGCCGGCGATTGGGGACGCGCCGCGACACAAGATTTGATACGCTCCAAGATCAAAATCAAGTCACTCAATTTCATGCGCGGCCGTACTTTCGTCAATAAATTCCTGATCATCGACGAAGCGCAGAATCTCACGCCTAAGCAAGTCAAGACCTTGGTAACGCGGGCCGGCCCTGGCACGAAGATCGTATGTTTGGGCAATATCGCCCAGATTGACACCCCGTATCTGACGGAAGGATCGAGTGGTTTGACCTATGTGGTCGATCGTTTCAAAGGCTGGGCCCATAGCGGCCACGTGACCTTGGCACGGGGCGAACGTTCGCGTCTGGCTGATCACGCGAGTGAAATTTTGTAATACCAGACCGGTTGATCGTCCGATTGGCCTGAACCATGAAAAAACGCTGCTTAGTCAGCGTTTTTTTTCGTCGATTGAGATGGCCGCACGCGCTTCCTTAACTGACAATACCAGTTCAGTCATCTAAGACAGTGCGTAGTCCCAGCGCTAAAAAATCAACTAAGGCAGCAATGCGCGGTGCCAGTGCGCCCTGCTTGTAAAAGACCGTCCACACCGGTTGGTGCCACGGCAGTAACTCAGTTTCCAGCAATGGCACTAATCGCCCGCTTGCTACATCGCTACGGGTTAGAAACTCAGCCAGACACACAATGCCAGCGCCACCCAGGCTCAAATGACGCAAAGTTTCACCGCTGGATGCGACGATGTTTGTTTGGATTGGAAATCCAGCACCATTGATATCCGGCAATGGCCATATATTGAGTGAAGCAGGCGCGCTAAAGCCGAGTAGTCTATGCTTGCTCAACTGAGCGCTATTTGCAGGGGTTCCATGGCGCGCCAGGTAATCCGGCGATGCCAGCAAACGCAGGCGACTGCTTCCCAATCGTCTGGCGTTCAGAGTCGAGTCGGCTAAGGGGCCGATACGAATCGCCAGATCAATCCGGGCTTCGATCAAATCAATCACCGTTTCGCCACTGATGAGTTCGAGCCGCACGAGCGGGTAGCGATCCATAAACGCCGCTGCCAAGGGTGCCAGCAGGTGGTTCAATACCGGCGTTGCAGCACTGACACGCACCAAGCCAGCAGGCTGAGAAAGGCGAGCGATCAGTTGCTCCTCTGTATCCTGCAAATCGGATAACACTTTCCGTGCGCGCACCAGCAACCATTCGCCTTCTTCGGTGAGATCGAGTCGGCGCGTGGTGCGCGTGATCAGCGCCATGCTTAACTGTGATTCCAGCCGCGCGATGGCGCGACTGATACCCGATGGTGTCTGGCCGAGTCGCTCGGCCGCGGCGGTAAAGGAGCCGGCATCTATCACCGCTACGAAGGCAATCAGCGCATCAATATTGAGCATTAGTGATTCCGAGTCAAAAGTATATTGTAGTCAACATGGTTTTTCTTTGCCAGTGCAACGCGCACACTTCCAGATCTCAAGCACTCAACTCAGAAAGAAAAATCATGCCCCTCGCACTTTGGGCGCTGACACTCAGCGCTTTCGCTATCGGGACGACAGAATTCGTTATTGTCGGCCTCATCCCCACTATTGCTGCCAGCCTTGGCGTCTCCGTTCCCTCTGCCGGACTATTAGTCAGTCTGTATGCTGTGGGGGTTGCCATTGGTGCCCCGATATTGACAGCATTGACTGGCCGCGTAAAGCGCAAGCATTTGCTGCTAGCTTTGATGGCCCTATTTACTATCGGCAATGTACTCGCATGGCTAGCGCCGGGCTATGAATCCCTGATCGCGGCCCGCGTGCTGACTGGTTTAGCGCATGGCGTATTTTTCTCGGTTGGTTCGACGATTGCCACCGGCTTAGTGCCAAAAGAAAAGGCTGCGAGCGCGATTGCACTGATGTTTACCGGATTGACCGTCGCGCTGGTGACGGGTGTGCCACTCGGTACCTTCATCGGCCAGACGTTTGGCTGGCAGTCGACCTTCCTGGCCGTATCCGTGCTGGGGATTGTTGCGTTTATCGGTAGCGCGATTCTGATACCGAACAATATCCCTGGCAGCCGGCCAGCATCCCTATTGATACAATTATCGGTACTGAAACAGCCCCGCCTGCTTTTAGTGTATGCAATGACTGCGCTCGGTTATGGCGGCTCGTTTGTCGCCTTTACTTACCTGGCACCGATCTTGCAGGAAGTATCTGGCTTCTCCGCTTCCAGCGTTAGTCTGGTCATGTTGGTGTATGGCGTGTCGGTCGCTATCGGCAATATTTGGGGCGGCAAGTTGGCGGACAAAAAAGGCCCGATTCCTGCCTTGCAGATCGTGTTTCTCTGCTTGGCGTTGGTATTGTTTGCGTTCACCTTTACCGCGCCGAATACATGGCTGGCTTTGGCGACGGTATTGGTATGGGGTGCAGTAGCGTTCGGCAACGTACCGGGATTGCAAGTGTATGTTGTGCAGCGGGCAGAGCGAGATGCGCCGCAAGCCATTGATGTGGCATCGGGCTTGAATATCGCCGCCTTTAATATCGGTATTGCTGGCGGTGCTTGGGGCGGCGGTGTGGTTGTCGAGCATCTTGGTTTGATGGCAACCCCATGGATAGGCGCAATGGTGGTACTCGTTGCGCTGGCTCTGACAACGCTGGCAGGTCGGCTGGAGCGTCAAGATGGCAAGGATTTCCTTGCCAAGGCGAGGCCTGCTGTTGGTCTGCATTAAACGCCGGGTATTCTCAGCGACTGCTTAATCGCTTGATTTTGATCTGCAGCAAAAGATTTTATTTTGTTGCAGAATCTTGCCTAGGCAACGATTATCCCATCTCATGAATCCACCCGCTCTTGAATTTTCCGTCACCAAAGTCGAAGACAGCGTCGGCTATTTGCTGGCGCGCGCGCGCACCATGATTTCGCAAGTTCTGCTGCGAAATGTCCAGCTTAGGTAGCAGCGCTTTGGCGATCCCGTGCAGTAGTTCTAGCGTGGTGCGCTTCTCGCGCTCACGCGCCATTTGACGCCAGCCGAAATTCTTGGCATCCTGCTTGAGCGCCGCCAGTTGCGACAGCGTGTCATCGCGCACCAAAAGTTGGGTCAGTGCTGCTTTGCTCGTATCATCTAATCCTTGCGCCAGAAGGTTTCCCAGTCGGCGACGCTCGGCAGACAACGTTTCACTGACCAATTCTTGCAATGTGGTGTAGCCGGGTCGAATAATCTTGTGCTCATTGAGCCAAACGATCAACTCGGCCGATACAAATCCAGGTGTTACGTCACGTCGCGCGATTTGCGCGACATGTCGCCTAAGCCGAGGGAGGAAGTCGGTTGTCCATGACTGGTAGCAAAATAGCTCAGAAAGCTGCTCGCGCTGAGTGTAATGCTCATGCTTGGTGATCGATTTTCGCTCGAACGTCTCGCCATGGAAATACCGACTCAGCACGAAGGCCACATCCTCCTCCACTTCCTCCCAGTCGAAGCGGAAAAAGGCGTGCTTGGCCTTGAAGTATCCGATGTGCAAGACACAATAAACTTGGGCATGAAGGCTGGGACGACTGCTCGCTATCGCTAGCTCGGATTCAGTCAATGCCAGATATTCCAGCCGTTGCGCATCGTCGAAGTCAGGAAGTCCATATATTGCTTCCTGCTCGGCCCCAGATAGGACGGTTAATCGTTCACTTTTTGCGATAGGCATACGTTACTCTGCGGCTCGCAAATATTGATACAACGTCTCCCTGCTAATGCCAAATTCTCGGGCGAGTCTAGTTTTCTTTTCACCAGCATCTACCCGTTGCCTCAGACCGGCAATTTCCTGATCTGAAAGCGATTTCTTACGGCCACGATAAGCACCACGCTGTTTCGCTAGGGCGATACCTTCGCGCTGCCGTTCTTTGATCAGCGATCGCTCGAACTCGGCAAATGCTCCCATGACCGACAGCATTAGATTCGCCATCGGCGAATCTTCGCCAGTGAAACTTAGATGCTCCTTGACGAATTCGATATGCACACCGCGTTGAGTCAGCGTTTGCACGATGCGGCGTAAATCGTCGAGATTGCGCGCCAGGCGATCCATGCTATGCACCACCACGGTGTCGCCAGCGCGGGCGAAGCTCATCAAAGCTTCCAATTGCGGGCGCTTGACATCTTTGCCTGATGCCTTGTCGGTGAAGGAGCGGTCAACCTGGACGCCCTCCAGTTGCCGTTCAGGGTTCTGATCGAAGGTGCTGACCCGGATATATCCAATGCGCTGTCCATTCATTTAGATTACCGCACACTGGCCAGCATGTTTTCAATCAAGCGGATCATAGTACTTTTTTGCGTTGGTGCGGATTCCGCTACCAGCAATGCCAATGCCGCAAGCCCAATGTCGTTGATAACTGGCTGCCCGTCCCGCATCAGTGCGTTGTTGCGATTCAGGAAATCGACGAACCGGAACGCGCCGTTACGTTTATTACCATCGGCAAACGGATGGTTCTTGATGATGAAATACAAGAGATGCGCTGCCTTACCCTCGATGGTCGGATAAGCAGGTTCGCCGAAGATGGATTGATCGAGATTGCCGAGAATGGCCGCGAGCGCATCGCCACGTTCAAGTCCAAAAAGGTTGCTGGCCTCGCCACGGAACATGAGATCGGCTTTCAAGCTGGCGATAGACTGTCTTGCCTCATCGAGCGACGGCATGACACCGCCCTCCGTTCCGTTGGGTTCGGTCAATAATCCTTCATCGTAGCGTTGCAACAGTAAGAAAGTTTGGGTATAGCGGCTAACGATCTCGACCAACCCTCGCCCGGTATCAGCAATCATGTCGGGCGATTGTGCGGTCTTCCTAACAAGCGTCAGCGCCGCTTCCAGTTCGGCAGCGTTATGTTGGAAGCGGGCGCGATCCAGCGTCCAGCCTTGCATCAAATGGTCGCGTAGAACGCCTGTTGCCCATTGGCGAAATTGTGTGCCGCGTTTGGAGTTCACGCGATACCCGACGGAAATGATGGCGTCGAGGTTGTAATGCTTTGTCCTTCTGGAAACAGGGCGTTGCCCCTCTTGTTGAACTACCGAGAAATCCTCGGTAGTTGCTGTCTCCACCAGTTCGCCGCTGGCATAAATGTTTTTGAGATGCAAGCCAATGTTATCGGTTGAGGTCTCTAACATATCTGAGAGTTGCCTCTGAGTAAGCCAGATGGTGTTTCCTTCCAGCCTTACCGAAACTTTAGATCCATCGTCCGGTTGATAAATTACAAGTTCGCCCATCACATTGCCTTCCGCACTCGATAATGTCAGGTAGAACTCTATTACCTTTGATTGGATATGTCAATAAATATAGAATATGATCCTATTCTGACGATTTTAGGATGATAGCCTGACATCAGGATAGGGCATAGCCCAGACTGACACTTGATTTATTGATACAACATGCAAGTGAGTGATACCGGAACATTTGGCATTTTTTACTATCTGAAGTATGATTTTATTTTCATCAGTAAAGAGTATTTCGCCGATGCGCATTTAACCTGTCCGCACCCCACTTTTGATTCTTCTCCCGCCAGGGAGAAGCGGGTGCGTCTCACCGTGACAGGTTGATGCTGATTCCTCTGCTGTTTTCCCACTTGTGGACACGTGTCCCTGTCATTTGTTTAGCTCTTGGCCTGCGGCTTCCGCATTGGCCTACAGGAGTTCAGATGACCCATATCGCATGTCATATCAACACTTTGCAGCTGCCCTTCGGCGCCTGTACGGTGCCCTTTACCTTCACTTTGCCCGCTGCGGGCTGCACCCTGATCGGCCGTAACGGCATCGGCAAGAGCCTGCTGCTGGAACTGCTGGCGGGCCAGCGCCGCGCGGATTCTGGCAAGATCGAGTGGTTGACCCCCATCAGCTGGTTGTCCCAGTTTGCACCGGCTCAAGATCATGATTGCGCAGCCAGCGTGGCCGACCTTATCGGCTGGGGCGAGCCGCTACGGGCCCTTGAGCGCATCGAGCAGGGGAGCTGCGCCCTGCGATTTCGAGTTGCTGGCTGATCGCTGGAACCTGCGCAGCGATCTTGCCGACCTGCTGGCAGAAGCAGGCCTCAGACTCGATCCCCATGTCCCGGTCAGCACCCTAAGCGGTGGCCAGCTCACCCGTTTGCGCCTGCTGGCGCTGTTTGCGAGGCCGGCTCACTTTCTGTTGCTTGATGAGCCAGACAACCACCTCGATGCCTCTGGCATCGACTGGCTAAGCCAGCAACTGGCCAGACATCGCGGAGGTTACCTGCTGGTGAGCCACGACCGACGCCTGCTCAATCAAACCAGTCAGATTCTGGAGCTGAGCGAGCAGGGGTTGCAGAGTGCCCGCCTCTCGTTTGACGAGTTTCTGGCGCAGCAGGCCGAGGTACAGGCTGCCCGCAGCACCAGTTTGGCGCAAGCGGTGCGAAGCGAAAAGGCGGCGGCGCGCAGCTTGCAAAAAGTGCGTGAACAGGCGGCCAGACGAGCCAGTCAGGGGCGGCGTGAGCGCGGCTCCCAAGCCAAAATCCTGCTTGATTTCAAGGCGGAACAGGCAGGCAAATCCCTTGGCAGAGTGCTGGACCGCCACGAGCGGGGCCACAGTGCGCAAGTGGAGGCCCGCACCGAGGCGGCAGCCGCGCTGGCGGCGGTGCAGCCGCTCATCATGCAGTGGCCGGAGGAGATCGAGCGCAAGGGGGCTGCCCAGCCGCTGGTGATTACGGCTGCGTCTCACGTGCGCTGGCATGGCCAGCGGGTTGATCTGGTGCTGCAACGGGGTGAGCGCTGTTTGATCGGCGGTCGCAATGGCTGCGGCAAATCGAGTCTGCTGCAGATGTTGCGCGGGGTGCTGGAGCCCGAGACGGGCAGCTTTCGCATCAATGGCAAGATGGCTTGCCTCGATCAGGGGCTCAGCCTGATTGCGCGGGATCTCAGCCCGCTTGCCAACCTGTTGACAGTGGCTCCGACACTGGCCGAGAGTGATGCGAGAACACGGCTGGCGGGCATAGCCCTGCGCGGCGATCGCGCTCTGACGCCTTGTCATGGTCTGAGTGGGGGGGAGAGGTTAAAACTGGGTCTGCTGATGGTACTGGCGCAACTGCCCGACCTGCTGCTGCTCGATGAACCGGACAATCATCTGGATCACCCCTCGCGTCAGTTGCTCACTCAGGTCCTGGCGGACTACCCAGGCACTCTGCTATTGGTCTCTCACGATCCCGACTTCGTTGCAGGGGTTGGGATTGGTAAAGAATTAAATCTTTCAGAGTGACCGCAAGGTGATTGACCTAGATGCCCTTGTGGCAGGGGTTAGATGAGTTGACGGAAATTTCGGCGGTTCCGGCTTACAACCCCCTTTACTTACCTGGCACCGATCTTGTAGGAAGTATCTGGCTTCTCCGCTTCCAGCGTTAGTCTGGTCATGTTGGTGTATGGCGTGTCGGTCGCTATCGGCAATATTTGGGGCGGCAAGTTGGCGGACAAAAAAGGCCCGATTCCTGCCTTGCAGATCGTGCTTCTCTGCTTGGCGTTGGTATTGTTTGCGTTCACCTTTACCGCGCCGAATACATGGCTGGCTTTGGCGACGGTATTGGTATGGGGTGCAGTAGCGTTCGGCAACGTACCGGGATTGCAAGTGTATGTTGTGCAGCGGGCAGAGCGAGATGCGCCGCAAGCCATTGATGTGGCATCGGGCTTGAATATCGCCGCCTTTAATATCGGTATTGCTGGCGGTGCTTGGGGCGGCGGTGTGGTTGTCGAGCATCTTGGCTTGATGGCAACCCCATGGATAGGCGCAATGGTGGTACTCGTTGCGCTGGCTCTGACAACGCTGGCAGGTCGGCTGGAGCGTCAAGATGGCAAGGATTTCCTTGCCAAGGCGAGGCCTGCTGTTGGTCTGCATTAAACGCCGGGTATTCTCAGCGACTGCTTAATCGCTTGATTTTGATCTGCAGCAAAAGATTTTATTTTGTTGTAGAATCTTGCCTAGGCAACGATTATCCCATCTCATGAATCCACCCGCTCTTGAATTTTCCGTCACCAAAGTCGAAGACAGCGTCGGCTATTTGCTGGCGCGCGCGCGCACCATGATTTCGCGCGGGGTCGATGAATCTTTGCGCGAGCTCGATATTACCCATGCGCAGAGTAGTATTTTTATGATGCTCTGGATGGGCAAGTGTCGTACTGCGGCTGAATTATCGCGCGATCTGTTCATCGATTCGGCGGCCATGAAACGCACAATCGACAAACTGGTTGCCAAAGGTTTATTGGAGCGCATCGCTGATCTCGATGACAAACGCTTATATGCCTTGCAACTGACCCCGAGTGGCCACGCAATCGCACAACAATTGCCGGCCATTTATCGCGAAGTCCTCGACATCAGTTTCACTGGTTTTCAACAAGAAGAAATCGAGTTTTTGAAGTTCCTTTTGAGGAAGTTACTTGCCAACCGCCCGATACTCGAAGCTCATAGCAATACTTGCCATGACAATCAATAAAAAAGCACGTTTCCTACCTTACATGGCTACCCTCATGACCCTCAACCCCAAACAATTTATTCGCCACCGCTCAGGCATGGCGCTGATCTTGGCCGCCAGCGCCATGCTGGCTGGCTGTGTCAGCCACAGTGGCATAGAAAGTCATGCTCAGCTTCACACCCTGCCCGACAGTCGCAGCGACGCCCTGTACGGCACGGCCCAAGCGAACTGGCCCAACAGTGATTGGGCCGGCGCGATCGGCGGCGCAGAATTACAAGAATTGATCGCCGCTGCACTGGCCGGCAACCCCAGCTTGCAAGCCGCCGCGGCCCGTATCGATGCGGCCCGTGCCGCGATCGCCATCAGCCGCTCGGCCACGTTGCCGAGTGTCAATGCTTCCTTCGAAAATACCTATCAGCGGTATTCCGAACATGGCTTAATCCCGCCTCCATTGGCAGGCAACTATTATTCAGATAACGAGTTGGCCGTCAGTATTACGTATGATCTCGATTTCTGGGGCAAGCACAGTGCTGAAATGCGCACGGCTTTATCCCAAGCCCAAGTCGCCGAGGCAGAGCAACAAAGCGTACGTCTGATGCTCAGTAATGCCGTCGCACGCAGTTGGTTACAATTGGCCAGACAGTATGCGCAGCGTGAAATGAGCCTGCAGCAAAGACTGGTACGGGAAAAATTTGATGCCCTGATTGCCCAACGTGTACACGCCGGACTCGATACCCAATCCGACATCCAACAAGGCGTCTTGCAAGTGGCGGCCTTGAATAAGGACATTTCCGCTTGGGATGAAGCCATCGCACTGAGCCGCAATCAACTCGCCGCCCTGCTCGGCGCTTCACCGGAACGTGGCAGTGCCATAGCACGACCAAAATTTGATGGTGCGCAGCACATTGGCGTGCCAGCAAGTTTGCCTTTGGAATTAATCAGTCGCCGTCCCGACATCGTGGCAGCACGCTGGCGCGTCGAGGCGAACCAAGGTGACATCGATGCGGCAACAACACAGTTTTATCCGAATGTGAACTTGGTTGGCTTTGCCGGTTTGTCGAGTATCGGCGTCGATCAATTTTTCAAGAGCGGCAGCTTGATCGTCGGAGTCGGCCCATCGATACATCTGCCGCTGTTTGAAGGCGGCCGCTTGCGCGCGCAATTGAAAACCCGCGTAGCCGCGTATGACGTCGCCGTCGCCACCTACAATCAAAGCCTCACCGATGCCCTGCATGAAGTGGCGGATCAAGTTCAAATGATGGCCGGCAGCAGTGCCCAAATCGCCCAGCAACAGTCGGCGACCGATGCCGCGCAACGCAGTTTGAACTTGGCACGCCAACGCCAGCAAGCTGGAACGGCTAATTTATTGCCAGTACTGAGCGCCGAAAGTCTGTTACTCAGCCAGCAAAAACAAACCATGGATTTGGTGTTCCGCCAAGCGGAAAGCCAAATCAACCTGATCAAGGCACTCGGCGGTGGCTATGACAGTCAAGCGCACCATGCCACCCCGCCGCACTCCCCTCTTTCCGTATCCAACAACTCGAAGGCAGCGTTATGAACGCCCCAACTCAAAATCCAACCCCATCGACCCCTGCAGCCGTAGAGGCGACGCCAGACACCAGCAAACGACGCGGCTTGCTCATCGCCATTACCACCGTGGTCGCGCTTGGCATTGCCGCCTATATTGTTTGGTGGACGCTGGTCGGCAGCCATTATGAACATACCGATGATGCCTACGCCGCCGGCAACGTGGTGCAAATTACACCGCAAGTGGCCGGTACCGTACTGGCCATCCATGCCGATGACACTGAAATGGTGCAAGCCGGCAAGCCGCTGATCGAATTCGATAAAACCGACGCCAGCGTGGCTCTCGACCAAGCTGAAGCACAACTCGCACAAACCGTGCGTGAAGTCAAAGTCCTGTTCGCCAACAATGCTTCTTTGCAAGCCAATATCGATTTGCGCAGCAGCGATGTCGAACGTGCCAAGGCCGATCTGGCGCGGCGCGCCCAATTGCTCAGTTCCGGGGCGATTTCGACCGAAGAACTTGAACATGCCCGCAATGCCTTGAAAACCGCCGAAGCAGCCTTGATCGCCACGCGTGAACAATTGGCTTCCAACCATGCTTTGACAGAAAATACTTCAGTCGCCCAGCATCCTAACGTCTTGCGCGCGGCCGCTAAAGTACGCGAAACCTTGCTCAGCTACAGCCGTGCCACCATACCGGCACCCTTGAGCGGCTATATCGCCAAGCGTTCGGTACAAGTAGGCCAACGCGTGGCGGCCGGCAGCCCTCTGCTGTCCATCGTGGCGCTCAATTCGCTCTGGGTGGATGCCAATTTCAAGGAAGGCCAATTAGCCCACATGCGCATCGGTCAAGATGTGCTGTTGCATTCCGATATATACGGCAGCGATGTGGAATTCCATGGCAAGCTGTTGGGCATGTCGGCCGGAACCGGTTCGGCCTTTGCTTTATTGCCAGCGCAAAACGCCAGCGGCAACTGGATCAAGGTGGTGCAGCGGGTACCAGTGCGTATTTCCTTGGACCCGAAAGAATTGGCTGATCATCCGCTGCGCATAGGGGTGTCAATGCAAGTTCAGGTTGATATTTCACAGCAAAACGGCGTGCCGGTAACTGCTGCCAATTCTGCCCCGCGCTACGAAACCAAAGTATTTGAGCAGAGCAGCTTGGCAGCGGATCAAAAGATCGCCGCGATCATCGCTGCCAATATGGCACCGGCCACCCGGACAAAATAATGAGCACCGCTGCACACGCACCCCACGCACCGCTGAAAGGAACGCAACTGGCGATCGGGACCTTGGTCTTATCGCTGGCGACGTTCATGAACGTGCTCGACTCGTCGATTGCCAATGTCTCGATTCCTGCCATCTCGGGCAATCTGGGTGTCTCGCCGCAGCAAGGAACTTGGGTAATCACCTCGTTTGCCGTGGCCAATGCGATTTCGGTGCCGCTGACCGGTTGGTTAACCAGCCGGTTCGGCCAGGTCAAGCTGTTCATGAGCTCGATTTTGTTGTTCGTGTTTTCTTCATGGCTATGCGGCATGGCACCGAACATCGAAACCCTGATCGCCGCCCGCATCTTACAAGGTGCGGTAGCCGGACCGATGATACCGCTGTCGCAGTCACTGTTATTAGGCAGTTACCCATCCTCAAAAAGCTCGATGGCGCTGGCACTATGGGGGATGACTACCTTAGTCGCGCCGATCATGGGCCCCTTATTGGGCGGCTGGATTTCCGATAATTACTCGTGGCCGTGGATTTTTTACATCAATATCCCGGTTGGTTTATTTACGGCCTGGGCCACTTGGTCGATTTATCACACCCGCGAATCGGTCATCAAAGTTGTCCCCATCGATAAGGTCGGTTTGTTCTTGCTGGTAGTGTGGGTCGGTGCCTTACAGATCATGCTCGACAAGGGCAAGGAACTCGATTGGTTCAATTCCGGTGAAATCGTGTTACTGACCGTGATTGCCGCGGTAGGCTTGCTGTATTTCATCGTCTGGGAAAATGGTCACAAGCATCCGGTGGTCGATTTATCGCTGTTCAAAGGGCGTAACTTCTCGGCTGGCGTATTAGCGATTTCCATCGGTTATGGCTTGTTTTTCGGCAGTTTGGTGATCATGCCACTGTGGTTGCAAACACAATTATCGTACACGGCCACCGAAGCCGGTAAAGTCATGGCACCAGTCGGTATTTTTGCGATTTTGCTCTCGCCGGTGATTGGCAAGCTGTTACCCAAAGTTGATGCACGGAAAGTTGCTTCGGTAGCCTTCTTATTATTTTCTGTCGTGTTTTTCATGCGCGCGCGCTTTACCACCGATGTCGATACCATCAGCCTCTTGATACCGACCTTGATTCAAGGCGCGGCCATGTCGATGTTCTTCATCCCTTTGACCTCGATCATTTTATCGGGCTTGCGCCCGGATAAAATCCCAGCCGCATCGGGCTTGTCCAACTTCGTGCGTATCATGTGCGGTGGCATGGGTGCCTCGATCATGACCACCTTATGGGACAGTCGCAGCACCCTGCACCATGCACAAATGACCGAACATACCGGCAGCGCCTACCCGGCTTTTCTCGAGAGTGTGCGCAATCTGGGCCAACTCGGCCTGCCCGACAGCGCTGCCTATGGCGTGATCGAGCGCACGATCAGCGTACAAGCCAGCACCATGGCCGCCACCGATATTTTTTACATGGCCGCCTTCATGTTCCTTGGTCTCATCGGTATGGTATGGCTGACCAAACCGAAAAAATCGGCGATGCCTGTCGATGCGGGTGGAGCGCACTGAGTAGGCCGACTGCAGTGAATCGAACAGGTAGAGAACAATGATGGGCATCGACAGGACTTCGGACCTGTCGATGCCCCATGACCCCAAGCGGCAGACACGTCATTCCTGCGCGCTTTTGGCAGGAATCCAGCGGCGTTCGTGCTTAACTGAAAATACCCGAAATTATCTGAAAGCGACACCGGATTCCCGCCAAAATCATGCTGTTGGCCCCGGATGCCCCTTCCATTGTCAGCATGTCGAAGCAGGAAGGTATTTCTGAAGCCACACTTTATAACTGGCGTACAAAACTAGTCAGCAAGGACGCCCTGTGCCAACTCCTATCAGAAAAAAATTAAAGAATTGCAACGAGAAGTAGACCGTAAAAATAAGGCGCTGGCAGAAGCAGCAGCGTTATTGGTGCTGCAAAAAAAGCTGCGCGCCCTGTGGGACGAGGGCGAGAACGAATGACTGCGTTGAGCGACCGGCAGGAATTGATCGTGCCGATTCGGCTCGCGTGCGACCAAGGGGCGCGCTTGTTTAAAGCTTGCGAGGTCGCAGAAATTTCGCTCAATGATTGGTATCGCTGGCAGAAGAATGGGGCTGTGGTTGATGATGCGCGCCCTTTGGCGGAGCGTCCTGTACCGGCCAACAAGCTTAGCCAAGATGAGCAGGAGGAAATTCTGAGTGTCTGTAACAGGGGGTGTAAGCCGGAACCCCAGAAATTTCCGTCCTGGCTAGGTTATTGCCTGTCGTTCAAGGAAAGGCGAGTTTCAAGAACGCTGGACCGTTGCTAGTGGCAAGAACAAGGTCAGCGGTGAGTCTGGCAAGACGATGAAGCCGTGATGCCGGTAGAACGCCGCTGCCGCCGCGTCCTTGGCATCCACCAACAGGGCAAAGGCGGCAATCTCTGAACTGGCAGCACGGTCAAGCGCATCGGCCAGCAGCGCACCGCCGAGACCTTGCCCCTTGAATGCCTGATCGACGGCCAGACGGCCCATGCGGACGGCAGGCACGGTCGGATAGCGCGGCAGCTTCTTGCCGGTATTGACTGGAAGATCGGCCAGCAGCAGGCTTGCCGACGCCAAGGTGTAGTAGCCCGCAATGCGCTGCCCGTCCGCCACGGCAACGAAGCAGGCGGCCACGCGGCGGCGAATGTCCTGGGTGACTTGCTCACTCAGGTAACGATTCAGCTGCTCCGAATCACTGCGAAAAGCAGTGCGGTCATGTGCGGCATCGAGCGGCGCGAGACGGAACGGTGCATCGCTCATTTAGTGCGCAGGAGCTTGCTGCGCCGAGCGAAGGCGCGTTGCAGAGCCGGTGCCGGTTGCGGCGGTGATAGCAGCGCCTGTGCAAAGCACTCCTGATCGGCCAGCGACAAGCGGATGACTTCGGCCTGCTCGATGGCGCGCTGCGCGGCGTCCTGAACCGCAGACACAACGAAATCAGTCATGGTGCGGCCTTGAAGCTCGGCGGCGCGCTTGAGCATCGAATGCAGATCGGTACTGATCCGGGCTTCGAGACGGGCGGTAGTGATGGCTGTGGGCATGGTTTTGTCCTCCTGATGAAACAATACGGCAAATTGCCGTACACGTCAAGGTGCAACCCGTACATAGGCCTGTGATACGCCCTGCGAGAACTGGCCGTGGCTGCGCAAAATGGACAGCCAGTAGCCCAAGCTGAACAATAAGCGCTCCATCATCAACAACCTATTCAAGCAACGGTTTCACTGGCTAAATCGTGCTTATGCAAAATTATTTACACCCTCTTGCATCGATAACGCGACTCAAGCCTATCGTCGCCTCCTGACAAGCAGCATATCGAACAGCCAAATCACCAGCATCGATAATCCTGTCAGCGGAAAAATGAGACCCCCGATAGCCATCAGTGCGACGACGAGGCCTTGTGCCGCGAGGTTGAGCGGTAGCGGCGGTGGACCGAGGACTGGTCGTCGTTGCCACCACATCAGTGCGGCCGACACACACAAAATAACGATCGCGATGCACGCCACCAGTAGCACCAACTGGTTGGCAAGCCCAAATTGCTGGCCTAGATGCACATTGATACCCCATTCCAGCGCTTTACCCAGAGGTCCGTAATCGGCATAACGCATGTCAAGCAGAGCCTTGCCGGAATACTGGTCGAGATGAATCACGCGTTGGCGCAACAGATCATTCGGATACACCGAGCCGGTGTAGACCGCCGATGCGCTAAGCGGCGGATTGATGGCGTAACCGCGACTAAGGCCAAGCGCATCGAAGCGGACGACGGCTTGGTCCAGCGTCATCGCCTTAGCCACATGATGGGGCGGCTGGAATGGCACTTGCGCTTGTTTGAGCGACCAACTGGTAGGTGCCAGGTGGTCGAGGTGCTCATCGGACATCGGCACACTGACACGCACACCCTCTGGGTAACCGAAGTTGTTGCCATTAGCCCATTGATTGACCGTCTTGCCCCAGACCAGCGACCATGGCATCCCAGTGACGGCAAGGAAGACGATGAAGAACGCCACGAAGATACCGGTAACGGCATGCAGGTCGCGCCAGAGGGTGCGTCTGCGCACTGTCACGACGCCGCCACGCCGGCCACGTGGCCACCAGAGGAAAATTCCGCTGAGTACCAATAAGATGCTCCAGCCAGCGGCGACTTCAATGAGCGCGTTGGCCACCGGGCCAAAATAAGCCAGGCTATGCAGGTGCCGCAGGGTCCAGAGCACGCCGCCTTTTTCGGGTAGGCACCCCAGTATTGTGCCGCGATATGGATCGATATAGATTGCCAGATTCTCGCCAGCTACGGTTTTGATCGTGGCTTCGGCGGCGTTGCTGGCAAGTGCAGGCGGTACGTATTTGAACAGGGTGCCCGGATACGCAGCCAGCGCAATGGTCGCAAGGCGCTGGTGCGGTAGCGCTGCCTGCGTACTGACCGCGACGCTTTTCAAATCGCGATAAATAATCTGCTCGATTTCGCTGCGAAACAGATAGATCGCGCCGGTGACGGCCAGCAGGATCAAAAAAGGTAGAACCAGCAGGCCGGCATAGAAATGCCAGCGCCAGACGGCGCGATACCAGTCGGCCGGGCGAGGTGCCCTTACGCTTATGCTCATAAAATATCCGGTTGAGTATAAAAGAAGCGGACCATGAACAGGCCCGCTCCGGCAGATTCCTAGAATGTCACGTTGGCCGACAGGTAGACGGCGCGACCATCACCTGGTGAGTGACGCGTCTGATCATTGATCCAAACGTATTCATAATACCGATTGGCCAGGTTTTTCAGTTGCAGTTCCAAAGCGACGGCAGGCGAAATTTGATAGCTTGCGCTGGCATTGAGCAATACGTAGCCGCCAAACTTGCTGCCGGTATTCGCGGTAGTCAGGTAGTAGCCGTCCTGGCCATTGCCCCAGGCCGACAGTTTCAAGTCTGGCGTGGCTTGGAAATCGGCACCAGCCGTAAAGACGCGATGCGGCACATGATCGATTTCCTTGTTAATCGTGGCCGGTGCGCTTGGATCAGGTTGGACAATTTTCGAGCGTTGCAGCGAATAAGCCAACCAGATGTTGGCGCGTTTATCTGGACGCAGATTGACTTGCAGATCGACACCCTGGCGTAGTGTTTTGCCAACGTTTTCCGAACTGCCGGTGGGGTCATTGAGGCGACGCTTGACTTCGTCCGAGGCGCGCTGCTCCCACACTGCAAGGCGAGCATCGATCCACTCAGCCGGCGTCAGCTTGAGACCGGTCTCCCAGCCATCATTGATGGACGGACGGAGGGGGTTGGCAGTGGATTGGTACGCAGCTGCGCCAGCGCCGACTTGGAAGCTGCGGCCCCAATTGGCATAAAGGCTGGCGAGCGGCGAAGCGGCGTAGACGATACTGAACTTCGGCTGTTTGATCAAACCATAATCCTGAATCGGATAAAACACACCTTTTGACGGATCAGAAAAACTGCCACTGATTTTGTCGACTCGAAAGCCCGGGATAATTTTCAGCGAGTCTAGCGGCTTGATCACGGCCTGTAAATATGTCCCAACGGTATCGAATGTGAAGTGATGATCACGCGTGGTGCTGACGGCGACTTGCTTGACAGTGTTATAGCGTGGACTGAAATCATTTTGGTGCTCAGCACTGACACCGCCTTGTATCGAAAAGTCTTTTAGCCATTGCAAGGCTGCCAATTGCGGCCGGTAGGTCAGCGAGCTGAGCGCGCCGTAATGCGTTTCATCAATGACGCGCTCCTGTTGCGACGTCGTGGTCGAGTAACGCAGCCAGCGCTGATCTTGTATCGTGTTCAGGTATGCCTTGGCCGATACCGACAACTGCGCACTGAGTTCGCTGTCGAGATGCAGGCTGATCTGGTTGAGCTGGCGATTGCCGCCATCTGATTGGGCATAGGTGTCGGAGTTGGTCGGATTATTTCGGGCATCGGCGGCAGTCAGGTAGCCTGCTTCCTGCGCTTTAGCCTCTGCATGCCGTACACTGAGACCGAAGCGAACACGGCCATCGTCGCTGGTGTAAAACCACTTGCCGGCGAGTGTGAAGTTATCGCTACGAGAATGCTCCCGATAGCCGCCGACGCTCTGGTAACCGAAGGTATAATTTTGCGACCAATTACCCTCTTCTATGCCTTTGACAATTTGGATTTGCTCGGTATCGAAGCTGCCGTAGCTAACTCGTGCCTCGCCGTAATTACCGCCGGTACGGGTGATGATATTGGCGTTACCGGCAATATTATGCAAGCCATACCGGGGATCGTTGGTACCACGTACTATTTCGATTTTTTCGATTTCTAGGGGCAGAATAGCGCCGATGAGGGGCATGCCACCGGCGTTATCGTTGCCAGGGATGCCATCGATGAGTAACTTGACCGCATTCACTTCGCCTTCGCCGTTGAAGCCGCGGAACGATAGCTTACCGGATTCATTACCTTGTCTGAATGGAGTAAGCATCACTCCAGGCGCGCGAGAAAATAATTCCCAGGCACTGTTGACTTGCTGATCACGTAACAGGTCTGCACCCAAAATGTCGACTGAACTGAGCACGCTGCTGCTTGCCAACGGGCCGGTTCTTTTTCCGCTGATTTCGATGCGACCGATAGTCAGTGAGGAGTCGCCGCTGACGTCGGCTTGCGCCATTACAGGCAAGCTGTAGGCAAGGCTGAATACGCCGGCAATTGCCAGAGTAAACGGTGATAAGGCAGTATTGCAACGAATTGCAGGTGTGCTGATGTGAATGGTACTGGACATGGATATTCCTGAAAAAAGGCTATGCCGACCCAGAGTCGGATCGACAAAAACGAGCGCGGACAGGCAGAAGAGTGCTCTGACCTTGGCTCAGTGACTAATCAGGTGATGGACGGTGGGCCGCGCGGATTCGCCTCGGACCAAGAAAATAAGGGGGATGGAGACTGATAAAACAGGGGCGGAAACAGATCATGCCCGCCAATGACGGAAAACAGTGTTGAACTGTTTGATGGTATGACAAACGCACCGGCATGGCTCGCACAAAACGCGCAGTGTTCCATATGATGTAAGACATTGTCCTGACCAGAATTGCCGGACGTATCTTGCGCTACCGATACAAACTTTGATCCTTTCAGGCTACAAACTTCTACCCAGCTAGCCTTGCCATCGGCTGCAAAGAAGGCATGGGAGAGAGAAGGCGCGAGCAGATTGAACAGCATGGCGAAACATGCGATCCAGATATACAGCGTTGTTCGTTTTGACATCATACCCATGTCAATATTGTAACTGATCCGTTTCAAGCATCTCTTCTTTTGGATGAAAAATTTTCACAAGGTGGCATGCGGTGTTTCAGGTGTAAACAGCGTCCGCCAGGCTTTTGCCACAGCCTCTTAAGGAGGCACAGCATAAAAATGCTCGTGCATTCGGCCGACAACACCTGCAGAAATAGTGATTTTTTGATTTTTTTTAAAAAAATCAACGTCTATTCATTAAATTTCGTTAGAATTTTTTTGGGTAAGCAGCTTGCAGTATGCTACTTGGAATTTTTAGCGACTTAATTTCTGACATCTGTTGGGGATAGGGTGAGCACGCTCAGCTATCGCGATGGCGTATCGAAAGAAGACTACGATGTCGCGTTTCTGCTCTACGACTTGGGCAAGCTGGGTGTGGCGACATATAATGGTGCCGGATGTGCTGCAGCCACTGTGGTGCTCAGTGCGCTCGGCGTTGTTGGCCCCGTTCCAAGGATGGGGCAGACTTTACAAGCTGTACAGACTGTCGAGCATGCGGTCGAGCTTGCTCGGCTTATCAAGGCGTCAAAGGATATCGATGATGATATTCTTGTTTGCCGGGGTGGCGCTTGCACGGCCGAAAGCTTTATTAAAGGTAGTGGCGTAACAATATCTGTCGATGGAACTTTGAATGGGGTATCGGCACAGAGCCGTGTTGGAGCAAACCTTAGGGAGCTGGCAAAGCCTTTCAAGAACAATCAAGTTGGGGTGACTTCAGCAGGTAAAATACGAGCAGCCGGAGGAAGGATAATGGCAGACGGACACGCTGGAAACAGAAATCATGCAACAATTGACGGCCTTACTCCGCAACAACTGGAAAACTTGTTTTCGCCAGCGATACGAAATCCTGTCGCTCCAGCGCTGCGTAGCTTTTAAGTGAGTTTCACACATGACCACACTATATGTCGATTTTAATGAAATGCCGGAAGCTGATCTCGTATTGCTTTCTACTCATGATAGCAAGATGGCGATAAATGGTCAGGCAGTACTGCTTAACGAGGGTGCAGAGGTCAACGTGTACATGGATGACATAGATGAAAACGGCGATGTTGATAATTTGGTGGCAACCGGAATCATTGAAAGGAATTCAAATCAAGCTTGGGGGGCGCAGGTTAAATGGTGCTGCCGCATAAATGCGGATGGTATTCGGCATCAGTCCGAATTCGATCCTGATAGCCTTGGTGCAGAGCGTGTTCGCCATTTTATGTAAACACCAACTCAATCACAGGTGTCAGCAACGAGTCAATTACCCCGGCCTCAAGAGGCTGTCGCAAAAGGGTTTTCAGTCGGTATCATTACTCCAACTGGCCGACATGTC